>DATFVU010000334.1:0-6644 GCA_035260145.1 Candidatus Polarisedimenticolia bacterium
TTCCCCGGCCCGCCGGTGAGGCTCGGCAAGATCGGCTACCTCCGCGAGCAGCGATTCGTCGAGGTCCTGTTCACGCCGGTTCTCTACAATCCTGCCAGCGGGCAGGCGAGATACGTGGGCGAGATCCAGGCCGACGTGCGGTTCGACACCCCGGCGGGCGCGTCGCCTCATGCGACGAAAGGGTCCTTCCGCCCCGATCCGACGTTCGAGGACACCTACCGCACCAGCCTGGTCAACTACGAACAGGGGAAGCTGTTCAGGGTGGGACCGGGGGAGGCCGCCCCGGAGTCGCCCGCGATGTCCAGGGTGGCGCCCCAGGCGGGTTCCCTCACGGTGGCCGCGGCAGGGACTCCCCGATACAAAATCAGCGTTTCGACCTCCGGAGTCTATCGCCTCGACTACGCCTATCTGCAGACGCGCGCGCCCGAGCTCCTGGCCCTCGATCCGCGCACGTTTCTCCTGAGCGCCGAAGGGGTGGAGGTGCCGATCGTGATACGGAACGCCGCCGGCGGCTCGGGTGAGGCGGACGGTCACTTCGACCCCGGCGATGTCCTGGAATTCTACGGAAGGTCCAAGACAGAGCCGCCGACGTTGCTGAATTTTGACAACCCCGGGGTGTTTCCGGACATCTTCGCCGCCAACGATTTCACGGACACGCAGGTCTACTGGCTCACCTCCGCCGGTCTGGCCGGGTCGCATCTCCGGATCGGATCGGTGAGCGGGGCACCCCAGTCGCCCGCGCCGCCGGTCGCGACCGATTTCGAAGCGAGCGCGGTCTGGGACGAGAACAATCTGTACCTTCCCCTCGGGAGCGCCGATCCGTTCTTCTCCGTTCCGTCGCTTTCGGCCGGCACCACGCAGTCGCAGCGGGACATAACCCTCGCGCTCCCGGGGATCGCCGCCGTGGCGGCGACGGAGAGCGTGAGGGTCCGGCTGCGGGGCGGCTCGTCGAACACCATTGCTCCCGATCACCGGACTCAGCTCTGGGTCAACGGCCACTCAAATCGCGGCACCGATTTCACCTGGGACGGGGAGGTGATCAAGGATGATCCTCAATCGGAGTACAGCGTTCCCCAGTCCGACCTGGCCGATCCGACCTCGATCCACCTGCAATTGCCGGGGATTCCCGGCGTGACCACGGACCTGCAATACCTCGACACGGTGACGATTCGCTACCGTCGTCTGTTTTCGTCCGTCGGCGACGTCCTGGTGTTCACCTACCCGAACCAGGACGTCCGCTTCCAGGTCGGAGGGTTCAGCGGCGCGGGCCCCGCGATCTTCGAAATCACCCGCACGATCGCCTCGAGCAACGAAGCGGATCCGACCCGAATCGAAAATGCGCTGGTCAGCGGGTCCCCGGCCACCTACACGTTCGACGTGCCGCGCGATCCGAGCCCCACCGCCCCCGCGACGCGTACCTTCATCGTCGCCGGCCCCGCGGGGGTGAGAGTGCCCGCCGCGTTCGCGCGCGCGTCCGATCCGGTCCTTCAGGATCCGCAGAACGCCGCCGACTACGTGGTGATCGCCTCCCGGGACACGGTGGACGCCTCCCCCGGCGGATCGCTCCAGGCGCTTTTGAATTACCGCTTCGCGTCCCAGGGGCTGACCTCGAGGATCGTCTACATCGATCAGATCTACGACGAGTTCTCTTATGGCTTGATCGACCCCAACGCCATCCGCGCATTCCTGAGCTACGCCTACGACAACTGGCGCGGGCCGGGCGGCACCGCGCGTCCTCTCTCGTTCGTCCTCCTGGTCGGTGACGGCAGTCTCGACTACAAGAACACCCTCAATCACCCCGGCGACTGGGTCGAGCAGATCCCGCCGGCGATCATGTTCAACCAGAATTCCATCATCGGGTACTACAGCAGCGACAACTGGCTCGCCTCCTTCCGGGGCGCCGACCAGGTCCCGGACGTCTATCTGGGACGCATCAGCACGCGCTCAGCAGCGGACTCGGCGCTGGTCTTCGATAAGATCCTGCGCTACGAGCAGACGCCCCCTCCCGGCCTCTGGAAGGGGCGCGCCATCCTGATGACGAGCGAGGGGAAGCCGCCGAACGCCGCGAGCGAGGCGGACAGCTTCATCGCCGTGCAGGACGCGCTGGCTTCGACCTACTTCTCCGCTCCTCCCTACAGCGTGCCCAGCCCTCCCCTTTACCAATCCCGACCTCCGTGGGACACCTCGGGGGCCACCGCGTTTCATGACGGGATGGTGTCCGAGCTGAACAACGGGGCGGCGATCCTGTCGTTCATCGGCCATGGAGCCTTCGATGTCTGGGGGCTCACCACGTTCTTCACGACCCAGGACGCCTACGATCTGAGGAACGGCCCGCTGCCGTTCATGGTCAACATCAACTGTCTGTCGGGAGGCTTCCATTATCTCAACGGCGGCGGCGCCGTCGGCGAGGGGATGACCAACAATCCTTACGGGGGCGCCATCGCCAGTTTCGCCCCTTCCGGGTTGTCCTACTTCTTCGACATCGGCGACATCTTCAATGACCAGCTGTTCGGCACGATCTTCGGCCCCACCGGAGAGCGGGGCCTCGGTCCGGCCTCCACGCAGCTGCGGCTGGCGCTCTGGGGCGCCGGGAAGATCATCGACCTGCAGGGGTTCACTTTCCTGGGAGACCCGGCAACCGTCCTGGCAACACCCGCGCCCCAGCCTCCGACGGGCCTGACGGCGGCTGCGGGGAACGGGCAGGTCGGCCTTTCCTGGACGCCGCCTTCGGTTCCTGTGGCGGGCACGCGCATCTACCGGGCCGCCTCGAGCCCGACCGGCTCCTACGCTCCCGTGACCTGCGATCCGGTGAGCCCCAGCTCGTGCATCGACCACACCGCGATCAACGCCACGACCTATTACTACTATGCCGTCTCCGTCGACGGCGATGGGTTCGCCGGCCGGGCGTCGAACCTCAACTCGGACTGCGACGCGGGGCCCGATTGCGTCGTGGCGCGGCCGCTCAATCCGGGTCCGCCGTCGGTGCCCACAGGGCTCACCTCTCACGACACGGGGACGGGTGGTGTGCTTCAGGTCTCCTGGCAGGCGAACCCGGAGCCGGACGTCAGTTCATACACTCTGCGCTATGGATCTTCGCAAGGACAATACACGAGTCAGGTGACGCTGGCGGCCGCCATCACGACGAAGATCCTCACGGGGCTCGTCGATGGCACGCGCTACTACATGGCGATCAGCGCGGCGAACACCTCGGGAAAGCAGAGCGCACTGTCGCCGGAGATCTCCGATGTCCCGCACCTGATTCAGGGAATCTCGCCGCCACGGTCGATTTCCGATCTCCAGCTGACCCGCTCCGGTGACGATCTCTTTCTGTCCTGGTCCCGCCCGACACTGGACATCTATGGCAGGCCCACGACCGTCGTCCGGTACGACGTCTACCGCTCCTCGTCCGTGAATTACATCCCGTCCGCGGCGACGCGGATCGTCACGATCCTCAACGGATCGACGACGACCTATAGGGATGCGAACGCGTATCTCCTGGCGGGGAACGCCTACTACCTCGTGACGGCGACGGATGGCTCCGGTCTCGTCTCCGGCGCCGGCAGGGACCTCCCCAACGGCATCGGCGGCCTGATCGTCTCGGCGCCGGCGGTCGGAATGGTTCATCTGGCCTGGTCTGCGGTCACGACCGACGTGCAGGGATACGCCACGATCATTGATCACTACCAGGTTCACCAGTCCGCGACACCGCTGGCCCGGGCATCTCTGGGACCTTCGACACTAGTGAAGGACAACCTCCAGCTTCTTTGGGTAGACTTGCCCGTGCCGGTTGGTCCTCAGTTTTTCAGCGTCATCGCCGTGGACAACCGGGGAAACCTCAGTCCCTTCTAGCGAAGAGGCCGGGAATCGTGTCCATGGAGACCATCAAGCCAGGTACTTTGGTCGAGGTCGGGGGGTCGGAATCGGCCCAGGCCGAGTCGCCCGAGGTGACCGCCCTGGTCACGCGCGCGAAGAGCGGCGACGCCGAGGCGTTCGAGGGGCTGATGCGCCTCTACGAGCGACGTGTGATCGCCCTCGGCATCCAGATGGGGCTGTCGCGGGACGAGGCGCTCGATTCCTGTCAGGATGTTTTCGTCAAGGTGTTCCGATACATCCGCGGCTTTCGGACCGGCCGCTCGTTCTACAAGTGGCTCTACCGGATCGCGATCAACGCGATCTACGACCAACTGCGCTGGAGCCGACCGTCGGGGGTCACCTCCGTCGAGCTGATCGACGAGGTGCAGGAGGGGCGGCTCTATGCCTCCGGGCCCGCTCCCGACGCCCAGGCCGAATCGGCCGACCTGGCCAGAAAGCTTCTAGGGCACCTGGGCTGCCTCAGCAAGCAGGAGAGGATCGTCTTTGTTCTCAGGGACCTGCAAGAGATGGGAACGGACGAGATCGGGCGCATCCTGAACCTGTCACAGGTCACCGTCAGGCGACATTGCATGTCCGCGCGACAAAAACTTCGCGATCGCCTCCTTCCGACAAAGAGAATTTGAACGAACGGAGCGCCCGGGGAGTAGATCAAATTACTAAGGTCAGAATGGTTTTGGAGTCGGGCGCCATCTTCGAAGGGCCACTTTGTTCTTGACATCGCGCCATTTCGAGGTATCTAGGGGCAAGGGTCAGGCCGATTCTTCTGCGAGGGGGCTTTTGCTGGAGCATGCGCACACGATACACGGGCTTAACGCTCATATCCTTGAGGGGGGAAATCTGATGAAGACGTTCCTCAAATCCTTGGTTGCGATCGCGGCGGTGGCGGTCTGCCTGCTGGTCGCCCCTGCGGCCCATGCGCAGGAGTGTACCTTCAGCCAGTCTGTCGAGCATCAGACGCCTGGCTTCTTCTGGTCGGGGCTGCCCGAGAGCGATTTCTCCGGCCGCGTCTGGGTCCTCGGCTCGAGCCCGCTGATCAGCAACGATCAGGCCGTCTTTTTCTGCCTGGAAAATGCCCCCGCCCAGAGCTCCAACGGTGACTGCCGCCCCGACGCGGGAACCTCGAGCGACGGGAGGATCGTGGTCAACGGCAACTGGGGTTCGCCAGGGGTCAACGGCTGTCCGAATGCCTTGTCCAATGGTGATGCCCCCAACGGCATCTACGTCACCTCTGTTCTGAACGGACAGGGGACGTACATCGCGGCCGAGCTCGGCTACAACCAGGACACCGGCGTCTATATCGTGGACCTGGTCCACCACGCGGTGGGCACGCCCCCGTCGGACGTTCTGCAGCCTGAGGTCCAGGCCCGCCCGATTCCCAAGCCGACATTCAGTGCGCCTCCGGCCTCGCCCACCTGCGTGGGCGGCCCGACCCCCGGTGCGGCCTGCACCTCCGACGCCGGATGCGGCGGCGGATCCTGCAAGTGGAGCGTCAGCCTGAAGTGGGACCCTGCTCTCATCTACGACGATTGCTCGCAGACCATCCTCCCCGGGACCTGCCCGGGGCCGAGGTCGACCCACGTCCTGACCGGCTACCAGGTCTATGAGCGCACCTCGCCGACCTGTGATCCCTCTTCGTCCCAGAACAAGGTCGGAAGCTGGGGCACGGCGCTGACTCCGGTCGGCGCGGCCGGTCCCACGGTTCCGCTCGGCACGACCAACGCCGCCTATCGCCTGTCCACGGCGCCCGGAGGCTGCACGTATGTGGCCCTGGCGCTGGTGGCGGGTGGCACGGCCGGCGCCGGCGAAGCGGTGTCCGGCTTCGGGAACAGCGACGCGCACGTCGGTGGATCGGATCGCGACAACGACGGCATTCCGGACGGGTCGGACAACTGCCCGGACACCGCGAACACGAACCAGCTCGACGGCGACGGTGACCAGGTTGGAGACGCCTGCGACAACTGCGTGACGACAGCGAACCCGCGCGACCCGTTCACCGGAGTGCAGGCCGATTCAGACAGTGACGGCGTGGGCGATGCGTGCGACAACTGCCGCACCACCGCGAACGCCAACCAGCTGGACGGCGACGGTGACGGCGTCGGCACGGCGTGCGACAACTGCCCGACGGTCGCGAACGCGAACCAGGCCGACACCGACAGTCCCGCTCCGGACGGCGTCGGCGATGCCTGCGACAACTGCCCCGGGACTCCCAACGCGAACCAGGCCAACTCCGACGGCGACCCGGTCGGCGATGCCTGCGACAATTGCCCGGCCAATACGAACGCGAACCAGGCGGACGCCGACGGCGATCGCGTCGGAGATGTCTGCGACAACTGCCCGGCCAAGTTCAATCCGCGCGATCCCGGCACCGGGAAGCAGGCGGATCGCGACCTGGACGGCATCGGGGACGCGTGCGACAACTGCCCCGACGTTCCGAACGCGAACCAGGATCCGTCGGTCTGCGCCCAGACGTGCAACATCCAGGCGGCCAACATCCCGCCGAATCAGAGAACGTCGACGTCGAACCTGCGTGTGACCTGGCAGACGGCGCATGAGACCGATCTCCTCGGCTTCAACATCCGCGCCTGCAAGAAGGATTGCGACGCGCTGCCGCTCAACGTTGCGCTTGTCCCATGCGACGTCTGCGTCGGCGGCCCGGGCTTCGCCGGCTACACGTTCGACGTTGTGAAGCCGGGGACAGGCAAGAAGATCTTCATCGAGATGTTGCACATGGACGGCACGTCCACCATTATGTGCGGTCCTGCGCACTAACA
>DATFVU010000335.1:0-6217 GCA_035260145.1 Candidatus Polarisedimenticolia bacterium
CGATCCTCTCGAACGTCATCGCCTCCCAGGCGGACATCCACAAGGAGTACGGTGGCGTCGTGCCGGAGCTGGCCTCGCGCCATCACCTGGAGCGGATCGACGCCGTCCTGGATCAGGCGCTCTCTCGTGCCGGCGTCTCGCTGCGCGACCTGGACGCCGTCGCCGTGACCAGCGGTCCGGGCCTGGTCGGATCTCTTCTGGTCGGACTGCAGGCGGCGAAGGCCATCGCCTACGTGCGGCAGATCCCGCTCCTGGGGGTCAATCACCTCGAGGGGCACCTGCGTTCGGTCTGGCTGGAACACCCGGGCGCTCCCTTTCCCGCCATCAGCCTCATTGCGTCCGGAGGACACACCTCCCTCTATTTCTCGCGCGACGAGGACCACGTCGTCAGGCTGGCGCGAACCCGGGACGACGCGTCGGGAGAGGCGTTCGACAAGGTCGCCAAGCTGGTCGGCCTCGGCTACCCGGGCGGCCCCGTGGTCGATCGGCTCGCGAAGACTGGAAATCCGAAGGCGGTGCCCCTGTCGCCGCCGAAGATGAGCGACGGCAGCCTCGATCTGTCGTTCAGCGGTTTCAAGACGGCCGTTCTGCGTCATGCCAAGGCGCGCGGCCTGGACCGCCGCTTCCCCGCCGGCGAGCCCGATCAGGAGACGCGCGATCTTCTGGCCTCCTTCCAGAGCGCGGTGGTGGAGTTCATGGTGAAGCGCGTCATGGCGCTGGTCCGCAGGGAGGGCGCGCGATCCATCTGCCTGTCCGGAGGCGTCGCCTGCAACTCGCTCCTGCGCGCCCGTCTGGCCGAGGAGGCGGGCGGGGCGGCGATCGGGTTCTTCGCCGTCAGCCCCGCGCTGGCGGCCGACAACGCCGCCATGATCGCCGAGGTCGGCAGGCGAAGGCTCGAGAGGGGGGAGATCGCCGATCTGTCTCTGAACGCCGACCCCGGCCTCGACTTCTGACCGCACCCCATGGAACCCCGGCTGATTCGGAACTTCTGCATCATCGCCCACATCGACCACGGCAAGACGACGCTGTCCGATCGGATCCTCGAACTGACGGGGGCGCTGTCCAAGCGGGAGATGTCCGAGCAGGTGCTGGACGGAATGGACCTGGAGCGCGAGCGCGGCATCACCATCAAGGCGCACGCGGTGGCGCTCGACTACCGCGCGGCCGACGGGAACACCTACCGCCTGAACCTGATCGACACGCCCGGGCACGTCGACTTCGCCTACGAGGTGTCGCGATCGCTGTCGGCCTGCGAGGGGGCCGTCCTGGTAGTGGACGCCTCGCAGGGGGTCGAGGCGCAGACTCTCGCGAACTCGTACATGGCCGTCGATCACCACCTGACGGTCCTGCCGGTCATCAACAAGATCGACCTGCCGTCGGCGGAGCCGCTGCGCGTCAAGGATCAGATCGAGAACATCATCGGGCTCTCGGCGCAGCACGCCATCCTGGCCTCCGCCAAGGAGGGGACGGGCGTGGGCGAGATCCTCGAGGCGGTGGTGCGGGAGGTGCCGCACCCCAAGGGGGACCCGGACGGGCCGCCCAAGGCGCTGGTGTTCGATTCCTGGTTCGACTCCTATCGGGGGGTGGTGATCCTGGCGCGCGTCATCGACGGAACCCTGAGACGCAAGATGCGCATCCGGCTGATGGCGACGGGGCGGGACTACGACCTGGAGGACCTCGGCCTCCTGACGCCGAAGCTCGTGCCCGTCGACTCGCTGTCGGTCGGCGAGGTCGGCTTCATCATCGGCAACATCCGTAACTCCTCAGAGGTGAAGATCGGCGACACGGTCACCGACGCGCGCAACCCCGCGGCCACGGCCTTTCCGGGCTTCCAGGAGATGCGCCCGATGGTGTTCGCGGGGCTGTTCCCCATCGGCGAATCGAGCTACGACAATCTGCGCGACGCCCTCGACAAGCTGCGCCTGAACGATTCGTCGTTCACGGTGGAGCCGGAGACGAGCGAGGCGCTCGGCTTCGGGTTCCGCTGCGGTTTTCTGGGCCTGCTGCACATGGAGATCGTGCAGCAGCGGCTGGAGCGGCATTTCGGGCTCGATCTGATCACCACCGCGCCTTCCGTGCGCTACCGCATCAGCACCACGGACGGCGCCGTGGTGGAGGTCAGCAATCCGGCGAAGCTGCCGCCGCCGCAGAAGATCGATCGCTGGGAGGAGCCGGTGATCACCGCGCTGATCCTGACGCCCCCGGAGCACGTCGGCGGCATCCTGGCGCTGTGTCAGGAGAAGCGCGGCATCCAGAAGGAGCTGAAGTACGTCACCACGAGCCGCGTCTTGATCTCGTACGATCTTCCGTTCAACGAGGTGGTCCTCGACTTCTACGACAAGCTGAAGACCCTGTCGCGCGGCTACGCGTCCCTGGACTATCACCACACCGGCTGGTGGGAGTCGGAGCTCGTGAAGCTCGACATCCTGGTGAACGGCGAGCCGGTCGACGCCCTGTCGCTCATCGTCCACCGCGACCGCGCGCCCCAGAAGGGACGCGCGCTGGCTCAGAAGCTGCGCGAGGCGATCCCGCGCCAGCTGTTCGAGGTGGCCATCCAGGCGGCGATCGGCAGCCGGATCGTGGCGCGCGAGAACGTCGCCGCCATGCGCAAGAATGTCCTGGCCAAGTGCTACGGCGGCGACATCACGCGCAAGAGGAAGCTCCTGGAGAAGCAGAAGGCCGGGAAGAAGCGGATGAAGAAGGTCGGACGGGTGGACATACCCCAGGAGGCGTTCCTGGCGCTGCTCAAGGTGGAATAGCCTCCAGGGGCGCGGTCGCCTCTGGCAAAAGACGGTCCATCGACCCATACTCTGCCTACAGCGGCCAAACGAATGTCGATCTCACTGAAACCCAGACGCTTCCTCTTCGAGTACACCCAGGCGGGGCTGGTCGCCGTCATCTTCGCGCTGTTCGTCCGGACGTTCCTGTTCCAGCCGTTCACCATTCCGACCCCCTCGATGGAGGACACCCTGCTGGTCGGGGACTACATCCTGGTGAACAAGTTCGTCCTGGCCTCTCTGGTGCATCCGCTGGAGCGCGCCATCCTGCCGGTGGCCGAAATCCGGCGCGGGGACGTCATCGTGTTCCGCTCGCCGCACGACGAGAGCCAGGACTACGTCAAGCGGGCCATCGGCCTGCCGGGAGAGACGATCAAGATCGTCGACCGCGTCGTCTACATCCAGGCCCCCGGTCAGGAGGGCTACGTCCCGGTCATCGAGCCCTACGCGAATCACAGGTACCCGGGAGCGGACACGAAAGCACTCGACAACTTCGGGCCGTTGACCATGCCCCCGGGCCAGTACTTCGTGATGGGAGACAACCGCGACGACAGCTACGACAGCCGCGAATGGGGCCTGGTGCCGCGCGATCACATCGTTGGCCGCGGTCTTCTGATCTACTGGTCCTTCGCGAGCGGCGAGGCCGACGGCGCCCGGGCCGCCGGCCGCCGCCTCCCTTCCGCAGCCAGGAGGCTCCTGGCCAGCGCCGGAGCCATCTTCACAGGCACCCGCTGGGAGCGCAGCGGTCAGCTCATCAAATAACGATCCTGTGATCGGCGGCTTGCAACCCTTCGATCCGGTTCCTATATTGCATCCTGGAACGACTCGACGCCTGAAGGGGGAGCGCCCGCATGTTTGTGCGGAACGAACGTGGCGAAGGCAGGCTGGGAACGCTGTTCGGGATCGTCGTCCTGGCCGGGTTCATCTACATGGGCGTGAAGGTCGTGCCGATCCTGATCAGCGTCTACGAGTTTCGCGACTCGATCGAGGAGCAAGCCCGGTTCGCCACGCTGCCCCACCACGACGACGAGGAGGTCAAGAAGGCTATTCTGAGCAAGGCGCGCGAGCTGCAGCTGCCGGTCGGCTCCAAGGACGTGAGCGTCAACAGGAACTCGCAGCGCATCGACATCAAGGTAAAATACACCGTCCCGATCGAGACCCCGATCTACACGTACAAGTGGGACCTGGACGAATCGCTGAGCGCCCCGCTGTTCTAAGGTCCTACCTGCCGTCCCTGTAGGGAACTCCCTTCTCATAGAGCAGGCGCCTCGCCGCGATGGCCGCCGCCAGATCCGCCTGCCCGGCGGATGACGCCAGGGCGCGCGCCTCGTCCGCCAAAAGCACCGCCTCCTTCATCCGTCCGGTCTCCGCCATGGCCGCAGCCAGGGAGTCCAGGGCGCGCGCGTCCGAGCGCCGGGTCAGGCGCACGGCCCTGTCCGCCCTCTCGATCGACTCGCGACCGTCGCGAACGTCGTCGCGCGGGCTGGTGGCCAGGATCCAGGCGAGTCGCGTCAGGACGGAGGCATGGGCCGGGTTTCGGCGCGCCGCGACCCGCAGCGTTGCAACCGCCTCGGCCGCGTCGCCCCTTTTGAGCAGCAGCGCGGCGAGATTCAGGGAAGCCTCCGGCAGGCCGGGCCGGATGCGCAGGGCCTCGTGCAGATCCGCCAGCGCCTCCGCCTCGCGGCCCGATTGGGACAGGATGACTCCCCGGTTCGCCCGCGCCTGCGCGTCGTCCGGTCGGATCGCCAGGGCCTGCTCGTAACGGCGCAGGGCGTCCCCCGCCCGGCCCCGCGCGGCCAGGATGTTGCCGGCGTTCGTGTACGCCTCGGAGTCCTCCGGCCAGGCGGCGATCGCCTCCTCGAGGCGCCTCAGCGCATCCTCCTGACGACCGGCCGCCGCCAGGGCGTTTCCGAGCGCCATCTTGATGCGCGCGTTTCCCGGCGCCAGGGCCGCGGCGCGCTCCAGGGCGGCCGCGGACTCGGAGCTCTTGCCTGAGGCCAGAAGCGAGAGGCCGAGCTGGAAATGCGGCTCCGCAGTCTTCGGATCGAGGGCGAGGATGCTCCTTTGGAGCCGATCGAGCCCGCTGTCGCGGTCCACGTCGTCCAGAAGGCTCGCGACCCCGAGGACCAGGTCGCGCTCCGGGCCCGCGATCTCGTCGTCGCGGTAGAAGACGATCGGCCCCCGGTAGGCCTCGCGCTGCTCGGGTCGCGCGCGGAGCCTCTCGGCGGACGCGGGATGCTCGCGCCGGATGAAGTGATCGGTCATCACGACGTGGATCACGTCGTCGGTCCGGCGGGGGGGCATGTGGCAAGGCACGCAATCGACCAACGACGCACCCCGCGCCGCCAGCCGGGACGCCGGCGCGCATTCCCGGGCCTGGTGGCAGCCGAGGCATTTCGCGGCGAAAAACGCCTTCGGATCCTCCGGACGACGGTGGGGATCGTGACAGGTGGTGCAGGTCATCCGCCCGGCGCTGCCCTTGAAGCACGCCGACTGGCGCAGCCGGTACGCCTGGTGGGCGATCTCGAACTTCCCCTCGTGTCCCGAGCCGGGAGGATGATCGAAATGCCTCATGTACGCCGCGAGGTCATCGCCCGGGCGGAACGAGAACACTCCCCGGCCGAAGGCGACGAGCCCGCTCCAGTTTCCGCTGCTGGTGGTCTCCAGATGACATTGCATGCAGATGTCGAGCTGGCGCTCCGGCGGCAGACGGGCGGGGTTCAGGATGCTCTTGCGCACCTCGGCGAACGAGGCGGAGCGCGAGCTCGCCAGGAGCACGTGGGCCTCCCCGGGACCGTGGCACCTCTGGCAATCGATCCCCGACGGCAGGTCGGCCGGAAAGAGCTGAGGGGCCAATGGGCTGTCCCGCCCCGGCTCGACGTCCGGATACGCGTCGTGACAGAACAGGCAGCTGAAGGTGACCGTCCGGAAGAAATCGGGATGGTCGGGGCGATCGTATCCGGGGCTCATCCCCCACGCCTTCTCCTGCGTGTACCAGGTGACCGGCAGGAGCGTCATCTCTCCGGTCGGCTCGCGGTGCAGATAGCTTCTGGCGTGGCGGCCGGATCCGATCGCGAAGGTCGCCTCCCTCTCGAACACCCGCACCGGACGGCCGTCGGGGCCGCGCTCGGATCGCCTTTGGATGAAGCGGCCGCGCTCTCGCAGCATGTCGTAGGTGAAGCCGGACGGCTCGTGCGTGAGCCGGTTCTTGCGGGTGAAATCCTCGATCGGGTCGGCGGAGGCGGGGCTCGCGAACGACCGGGCCATCGCCACGGACTCGTAGCTCCGGGCGATGTCGGCGTGGCACGGCCGACAGGCCGCAGGGTCGGCGTAGCCGGAGCCCTGCCGGCCCTGCCGGCCCTGCCGGCCGGGCCCCGAGCGGCCGCAGCCGGCCAGAGCGGCCGCCAGGAGAACGAACGCCAGGGGCTTCGACATGCGAC
>DATFVU010000336.1:0-5528 GCA_035260145.1 Candidatus Polarisedimenticolia bacterium
TTCGTGACGATCACCTGCGCCAACATCGCGGCCGATCTCCTCGAGAGCGAGCTGTTCGGCCACGAGAAGGGCGCCTTCACCGGGGCGGGCGAGCAGAAGAAGGGTCGCTTCGAGCTGGCGGATGGCGGGACCATCCTGATCGATGGCGTCAGTGAGCTGCAGCCGGCGCTCCAGGGAAAGCTCCTGAGGGTCGTGCAGGAGCGATCGTTCGAGCGTCTGGCGGGCACGCGGACGATCTCGGTGGATGTCCGCATCCTGGCTTCGACGCACGCCGATCTCGAGGCCCTGGTGGCGGCCGGGAGTTTCCGGAAGGACCTGTTCTACAGGCTGAACGTCATCCGGATCGAGATCCCCGCGCTGCGCGATCGACTGGAGGACGTGCCGGTCCTGGCGGAGCAGGCGCTGCGGGACATCGCGCGCCGGCAGGGGAGCCCGGCGCGGCGCCTGTCGAAGGGAGCGTTGGACCGGCTGATGTCGCATGCGTGGCCGGGCAACGTCAGGGAGCTTCAGAACGTGATCGAGAGCGCCGCGATCCTGGAGGATGGCCCGGAGATCCGGGCGGAGGCGATTCGCGTCGGCGGTGTGAGGCCGACGGCGCCCATCGCCGAGGCGGTGCAAAGGCGTTATTCACTGGCCCAGCTCGAGGAGGCGTACATCCGCGAGGTCCTGCGCTCGACCGGCAACAATCGCAGCGAAGCCGCCAGGATCCTCGGCATCAATCGCAAGACCCTCCTCGAGAAACGCAAGCGCTACGGGATTCCCTAGAACGGGCGATCGGCCCGCGGGACGGAAAGGAAAGCTCCACCATGGCACTGGCCAAGAAACAGCTCGAAGCGTACAAGAAACGCCTTCTCGAAAAGAAGAAGGGCCTGGCGGAGATGTACAACAAGAACAAGACCTACGGGCGTCTGACCGAGGACGAGGGGACGCAGGACCTCGCCGACAAGGCGTCGAACGCCTACACCAAGGAGTTCCTCTACTCCCTGTCCAACACCGACCGCGAGATCCTGCAGCAGGTGGACGAAGCGCTGCGGCACATCGCCAAGGGCACGTACGGCGTCTGCGTGGAGTGCGGGGACGAGATCGAAAAGAAGCGCCTGGAGGCTGTGCCGTGGGCCAGTCACTGCCTCTCCTGCCAGGGGAAAGTCGAGAAGGGGCTCCTGTAGTCACGACGCCCTGAGAGACCGCGATGAAGATCCGCACCGTGCTGTATCTGATGATCGGGGCGATCGTCGTCGCCGTCCTGACCACTCTGTACGTCTCCAACCAGGCCACCCTGGACAGCCTTCTGGTGGTCGGCAGCTCGCTGGAGATCCCGGTCTGGTTCGCCCTGCTTCTGGTGAGCGGCGTGTCGATGCTCGTGCCGCTCCTGTTCGGGGTTCTGCGCGACCTGCGCCGCGTCCTGCGTGACCTCACGCTCCGAAGGCAAGCGCGCTCGCGGCAGGAGGCCGAGGAGTACTACCTGCGAGGCGTGGAATCGATGCTGAACGGGCGCGAGGAGAAGGCGCTCGAGCACTTCAACGAGGTGCTGGCGCTCGATCCCAACCACTTCGAGGCCCTCCTGAAGGGGGGCGAGATGCTGCGGGCGCTGCGGCGCTACGGCGAGGCGATCGAATACCACCGCCGCGCCTCCCGCGTGAAGGAGGAGGACCTGCACCCGCTCTACTCGCTGGTGTCGGACTACGAGGAATCGGGGGCCATGGAGAACGCCAAGGCCGTCCTCAATCGCATCATCGAGCTGAATCCGAAGCGCTCGCTGGCGGCCAGCCGCAAGTACCGCGCCATCTGCGTCAACGAAGGCGCCTGGGAGAAGGCCTGGGAGATCCAGCAGCGCATCGAGGATCAGCTCTCCGAGATGGGCCGTTCGCGGAAGCTGGAGAAGAAGTACCACCTCGGGATCCGTTACATGCTGGCGCAGAGCCTGCTGGAGCAGGGGAAGGCGCGCGAGGCGATCGGGATCCTGCGACGGCTGGTCGGCATGGAGCCGTCGTTCGTCCCGGCCCACCTGGCGATCGGCAAGGCGCTTTTGGCGATGCGACAGCCCGAGGAGGCGGTCGAGGTGTGGGAGAAGGGGTACGAGGCCACCGGCCACCCGATCTTCCTGGCCACCCTCGAGGATCACTACCTGGATCAGGAGCAGCCGCGCCGGGCCATCGAGGCGTTGAAGGCGGCGATCTGGAAGAGCCGGAAGGACATCATCCCGCGCTTCTTCCTGGGGAAGCTCTATTACCGCCTGGAGATGATCGAAGAGGCGCTCGAGCAGTTCTCGCAGATGAAGGGGCAGGTCACGTACTTCCCGGCCCTGCACTACTACCTCGCGAAGATCATGGAGCGTCAGGGGAACCTGCGCGAGGCGCTGCGGGAGCTCGAGCTCGTGCTGCGTCAGGCCGAGGTCCTCAAGATCGAATACGTCTGCGCCACCTGCGCCCGCAAATACCCCTCCTGGAGCGACTACTGCGACCGCTGCGGCGAATGGAACAGCGTCGTGGTCGACTTCAAGGAGGAGCGCCCCATCGAAGAGCTCGGCATCAGCTCAGCGCCCGTCTACACGGCCGAGACGGGAGACTTCTAGGAGCCGCTTCTGGCCTCGCGCCCAGCGTCGCTTCCCGCCGTCCTCATCGTCCTCGACGGCTGGGGCCACGGCGACATGACCGAAGGCAACGCCATCGCCAGGAGCCACCCGCGCTTCATGGAGTGGCTCGGCGCCACATACCCCACCACGCTCCTGGCGGCCTCGGGTGAGGCGGTGGGGCTGCCGGCGGGGGTCATGGGCAACTCAGAGGTGGGGCACCTGTGTCTCGGGGCCGGACGCGTCGTCCCGCAGGATCTGTCACGCATCAATCGCGCCATACGGAACAGCGAGTTCGACCGCAACCCGACGCTTGACGACGCCTGCGAAGCGGCGGTCCGCCCGGGGGCGGCCCTGCACGTCATGGGGCTGTTGAGCGACGGCGGCGTGCACAGCCACATCGATCATCTGGAAGCGATCGTCCGCCTGGCGGGCCGGAAGGGTGTGAGGCGCCTGCTCGTGCACGCCTTCCTGGACGGCCGCGACACCCCGCCGAAGAGTGCGTTGACCTACGTGCGGCGGACGGAGCGCTTTCTCCAGGACGCCGGGCTGGGGCGCATTGCCAGCGTGTCCGGGAGGTACTACTCCATGGACCGCGACAATCGCTGGGAGCGCACCGAGAAGGCCTATCGCGCCCTGGCCTCCGGCGAGGGTCCCCGCCATCCTTCCGCCTCCGCCGCGGTCGAGAGCGGCTACGCCTCCGGCGTCACCGACGAGTTCCTGCTTCCCTCCCTCGTCGACGCGGGCGGGGAGCGTGACGCGCGCGTCAAGGACGGCGACGTCATCGTGTTCTTCAACTTCCGCGCCGACCGGGCGCGCCAGATCACGCGCGCCTTCACGGAGAAGGGGTTCGACCGGTTCGAAGCGCCCGGCCGTCCGACCCCCGCGATGTTCGTCTGCTTCACGTCCTACGACCGCACCTGGAGTCTTCCGGTTGTGTTTCCGCCCCAGCACCTGAGCGGGACCTTCGGAGAGGCGGTCAGCCGGGCGGGTGTCGAGCAGGTGCGCATCGCCGAGACGGAGAAGTACGCGCACGTCACCTACTTCTTCAACGGCGGCGAGGAGCGCGTCTTTCCGGGGGAGGAGCGCTGCCTCATTCCTTCGCCGCGCATCGCCACCTACGACCTGAAGCCCGAGATGAGCGCCCCGGAGGTGACGCGGGAGGTTCTGCGCCGGCTGGTCGACAAACCGCGACAGGTGGTCATCCTGAACTACGCCAACGCCGACATGGTCGGCCACACGGGGAAGCTCGAGCCCACCGTCGAGGCCTGCCGCGTGATCGACCGCTCCGTCGAGGCCGTGGTGCGGGAGACGCTGCGCCTCGGCGGCTTCGCCGTGGTGACGGCGGACCACGGCAACGCCGAGGTGATGCGCGACCCCGCCAGCGGAGCCCCGGTCACGGCCCATACCATGAACCCCGTCCCGGTGCACGTGGTCGCGGCCGGGATGGAGGGCGGGAGACTGCGGGAGGGCGGGCTCCTGTCGGACGTCGCACCGACCATGCTCGCGATCCTGGGCCTTTACGTCCCCGAGGAAATGGAGGGCCGGTCGCTGCTCGCGGGAGGCTAGGGGCCCGGAGGACTCCGGCTCCCCCTTCCGGCGAAGGGCCGGTTGAAAACCGTCACGCGCGCCGCCGGGCGTCTCGTCGAGGCGCTCCTCGCGGCGCTTCTGCCCGCCGACTGTCTCCTGTGCCGCGAGGCGCTTCCCTGGCGCCAGGAAGGGGGCGTCTGTCCGCCCTGCTGGGAGCGACTGTCGTGGACTCCGGGCTGTCGGACCGCACCGGGTCCCCTGCGCGCCCTGCTCTGGGCGGGCGAGTATCAGGGTCCGATTCGCCATCTGGTCCATGGGCTGAAGTTTGAGGACATGGACTATCTCGCGGCGCCCCTCGGACGACTCATGGCGGGACGGCTCGGTCCGATCGCCTTCGCGCATCGCGCCGACCTCGTCGTTCCCGTGCCCCTCCATTTCTGGAGACGCTATCGTCGAGGGTACAACCAGGCCGAGCTCCTGGGCCGGGAGGTCGCCAGGTGTTTGGGCCTGCCTCTGGACTCCCGGGCGCTCCGGCGCCGCCGCGCCGGACGGCGCCAGCTCGGCCTGTCGCGGCGGGAGCGCCGGCGGTCGCTCGCCGGCTGCTTCGTCGCCGACCCGGCCCGGGCGCGCAACCGCACCCTCCTGCTGGTCGATGATGTGGTCACCACCGGGGCGACGCTCGAGACCTGCGCCCGGGCCCTCCTCGACGCCGGGGCCCTCGCCGTCGTCGGATGCGTGCTGGCGCGAACTCCGAAGCGGGGGTGACGGAGGGGGGGGACGGCTTCAGGCGTTCAGTTTGCGGAGGAAGCGCTTGCGCTCGAGCTGCGCGAGGTGGGCATAGTAGGTGCCGTTCTCACGCAGCAGGCGGTCCCAGGTGTCGATGAACAGCACCAGGCGGTCGATGCCGCCTTTCGGGACCCAGACGCCGTGGTCGTTCGTGCACTTGTAGATGGCCACGCCGGAATTCGCCGAATAATTGACGGGGCGCATGATGCCGATGCAGTACGGGCATTTGACGATGCGGCGCGTCTCCTCGTCTCCCAGACGATAGCTCGGCGCGACCGTCCGGGAGTAGGCGGTGAGCTTCTTCACCGTGTCCGCGGGGAGCGATTTCGGGCCGATCTCGATGATCCACTTCAGGCGGCCCTCTTCCAGCCAGGTCCCGCCGCACGCGTCGCAGGATTCGACGGGAACGTTGAGATAGCGGCCGCCGGTCATCGTTCCTGCGCAGCCTGAACAGAACATCGATTCCCTCCCGAGGTCGCCTCCATATACGACCAAAAGCCGCACCCCGCAACGCTTTTCAGCAAATGTCAAATCAGCAATGAGACGGCGCGGCGCTCCCGCCGGGCCTGGCACCGAGGCGGCCCTTGTCGCGGGCCGCGACGCGTGCCACCATGCGTGGAATCCGAACATCGAGAGAGGCGCA
>DATFVU010000337.1:0-2833 GCA_035260145.1 Candidatus Polarisedimenticolia bacterium
CGGCGAGGATCCGCCTCAGTCCCGGGGCGCCGCGCGCCTTCCGGCCCGGGATCGCGGCCCGATTTCAAGCCGCCGCGTCGCCCGGGCCTCGAGGCCGAGCAGCTGGCGCGCGTCGCGGGGCGGGATGGCCCCGAGAGACAGCAGGCTCTCGTTGAAGGAACGCAGGTTGAAGCGCTCTCCCTCGTGCCGCCGGGCCTCGCGCACGATGTCCGACAGCTCGAGATAGCCGACGAAGTAGGTGGAGAGCTGCGTGGAGGACACCTTGGCCCGGCGCAGCTTGCCGCGCGCCTCGGCCTCCTCCTGAAATCCGAGCCTTTGCAGCTGATCCATGGCGAACCGGTCCGCCTCCCTGTCCGACATCCGGGTCGTGTGCAGGCGCGCGTCCAGGATCGCGTTGAGCGGCACACGCAGCGCCTGCTTCAGGTGCACGAGATAGTTCTCCGGCTCGGAGGAGGCGTAGCCGTTCTCGAACATCATCCTCTCGGCCATGACGGCCCACCCCTCGGCGAACGTGCCCGAGGCGAAGATCTTCTTGTAGACGGTCGCGATGGGGGAGCGCAGAGCGTACGAGTACTGCACGTAATGCCCGGGAAAGGCCTCGTGAATGGTGAGCCCCTGCAGGGCGTAGTCGTTGTACTCGCGCAGGAACGACTCTTCGATCGCCCGGTCCTCGGCCTCGGAGCCGCCGCGCGGCACGGACGAGATCCAGAACGATTTCTTCAGCTCGGGCTCGAGGACCGGCGGCGGATTGAAGAACGCGACCGCCACCCCGTCCATGAACCCGGGAGTGGGCTCCACCACGAAGTTGTCGCCGTCCGGCGGCAGGCCGATGAGATCGCGCTCGCGGATGAACGTCTTGATCCGGTCGATGGCCCGCCGGGTGTCCCGGAACAGCGTCTCCCGCGTGGAGTGGCGCCGGGTGACCTCGTCGAGCACCTCCCGCACGACGACGTTGATCAGGGCGTCTCCCTTCTGGGCGTGACGGTGACGAGGGTGCAGCGCCGCGTGGAGCGGCCCCGCCACCTCCAGCATGCGCTTGCGGTCGGCCGCCAGCTGGTCCCCCGCCCGGCGGAGGATCTCGTCCGGCGTCAGCGCGGACTGCAGGGTGCGATGCAGTTTTCTCGTCCACAGATCCTCGCCGAGCCTCCAGTTTCCGCGGGCGCGCGGCAGGAGGTCCTTCTCCAGCCACGACTGGAAATCGCGCAGGGTCGCCGCGGCGCTGGCGCTCTCCTTCTCGAGGTGCCGGCGGATCTTCGGGGCCTTTGCGAACAGGCGAGGGGCGACGCTCTCGAAGAATCCGATGCTGCCGGCGTTGGTGTGAATCGCCAGGGCGGTCCTGACGCGGGGGGGATTGCGCAGGTTCGACCGGGCCGCCTCGAGGAAGCGGGGGAGCTGCTGCATGCGCCGCAGGAGCGCCTCGAGCCGCTCCGGCCAGACGGGGGAATCGTCGTCCTGCAGCGTCAGGTAGAGGGTCGCGTTCCCGAGGAGATCCACGTAGCTCTGCGGGTCGTTCTCGAACGGACGAAGATCCTTGAGGGAGAACAGCGTGGATTCGATGTCGTTGACCACCAGGTTGTAGTCGACCCGCGCGCTCGTCGTCAGCCGCTTCGGATCGAGGGCGGCCACAGCCGCCCGCTGGCGCTCGGCCAGATCCATCTTCTCCTCGATTCCCCGGGCGGACAGGTCCTCGAGACGATCGTCGAAGCGGTGGTAGCCCACCATCGTCGCCGTCGTCGGGTAGGCGCGCATCGAGTCCTCGAGGTAGCAGTCGGCGAGGCGGTAGAACTCGAGATCGGCGCCCTGTGTTCCGGCGGGGATTCCGCCGGGGAAGCGAGAGGATAATCGCGAACGATCGGAGCGTTTCATCGATGCCGCGACACTATCACATCCGTCAGCCGTCGCGGTGCGCGGCCCTTCGGATGAACCGGAATTCAGGTTTTTACCTGAGGGGCCGCGGCCCGGTCCGCGATGAACACGAGGCTTCCCTGGGACTCCCGCAGGAGACGGGCCGGGCATTCGTCCACGCTCCCCTCGTTCGCAAGCGCGCGCCCGAGGGCCTTCGCCTTCTCCCCGCCGCTCACCAGCACCAGAACGTTGGCGGCCGCCTGGATCACCGGCGGCGTCAGGGTGATCCGCTGCGCCGAGGCCACGACGAGCCGGCGGGTCTCGCGCAGCGCCTCGCTCCCCGGAAAGAGCGAGGCGACGTGGCCGTCCGCACCCAGGCCGAGCAGCACGAGATCGAAGCGCGGCACCTGCCCCTCGCGCAGACGGAAGAATGTCTTCAAAAGGACTTCGTAATCATGCGCCGCCGAGGCGGCGTCCGGATTCTCCGCGGGAATCCGGTGCACGTTTCCGGCCGGCAGCGGCGCTTTGGACAGAAGGGTCTCGCGCGCCATCCGGAAGTTGCTGTCGGCGTGGTCCGGCGGGACGTGCCGCTCGTCGCCCCAGAAAACGTGCAGCGACTCCCACGGCACCAGGCGCCGGTACGGATCCTCGGTCAGGAGACGGTAGGCCCCCCGGGGTGTCGTTCCGCCGGCCAGGGCCACAGAGAACGGCCGCTTCGGCGCCGCCTTGCGGGCCAGGCGCGCCACCTCGCCGGCGCCGGCTCGCCCCAGCTCCTCGAGGTCGGAGACCACGCGCAACTCGGGCTTTCGGGAGGGCATTCAGCAGCGCTCACTGCCGGGGAACGGCCCGTCGAAGGAGATCCATAAAGATGGCGGAGAGGGTGGGATTCGAACCCACGTGGGACTGTTTAGGCCCCAACCCGCTTTCGAGGCGGGCCCGTTGCGACCACTTCGGTACCTCTCCGCTCGTAACTCTATCATCGCCCGTG
>DATFVU010000338.1:0-9476 GCA_035260145.1 Candidatus Polarisedimenticolia bacterium
GGTCGGGCGCGGCGATCACCTCGTCGGCCCCCGCTTCCCTCAGACGGGCCTCCTTCCCCGGCGATGACGTGACCGCCAGGACGCGCGCCCCGATCAACCGGCAGACCTGGATGGCGTGCAGGCCGACGCCTCCCGAGGCGCCGGTGATCAGGACCGTTTCGTCGAGCTGCACGCCGCCTCTGGTGCGCGCCACGTGGATGGCCGTGCCGATGGTGCAGGCGCAGATCGACGCCTCCTCCAGCGCGATCCCATGGGGGACGCGCGCCAGCCCCTGCTCCTCGGAGACGACGTAGTCGGCGTATCCCCCGGGGATCTCCTCCCCGAAGAACACCCCCTCCTTGCACAGAGTGGTCCGTCCCCGCCGGCACAGCTCGCAGCGGCCGCAGTGCACTCTCTGGACGGTCGCCACGCGGTCGCCGACACGGAAGTCCTGCACGCCGGGGCCGATCGCCACCACCTCTCCGGCGATCTCGTGCCCCAGGACGGACGGCAGCTTGGTGCGCGGCAGGTTGCCGCTCCGGTTGATGATGTCGTGGTAGCAGACGCCGACCGCGCGCACCCGGATCAGGACCTCGCGCTGGCGCAGTGCTTTGGCCTCGGGAGCGTCGATTTCCTCGAGGCGGAGCTTCTCCGGCCCGCCGAATTCGTGCATGACCACCGCCCGCATCTTCGTTCTCGCCATCGCCTCCTCCGTTTCGTCCGCTGGGTGCTTGCGCTCGCGCGTGTCGCCGAATGCTCAGATCAGCCGGTGCCTGATCCCCGCGGGATCCAGGCGCTCGATCGCCCGCCGCTCCTCGTCGGTCGGAGGGCGGGCCGTGTCCCCTTCTTCGTCGATGCCGAAGCCGGTCGCAGCCACCATCTCCGGGTGCGTCACCCCCCGGCGCCGCGAGGCCACGGCGAGCCTGCCGTCCCGCAGATCGAGCCGCGCCAGGTCTGTGAGGACCGTCGTCGTCCGATTGCGAGACGAGGGGACCGAGGTGGCGAAATCGACCCGTGCCGGAAGGGATCGCGGCGAGTGCCGGGGCAGGACGAACACGGCCTTCTTCAGAAACGCGCGCATCGACGACGAGCCGGCCGGACCAGGCAGCTTCACGCGCGGCCGCGCGTAGTCGCCAATGCAGGTCGAGTTGGCGCGCCCCTCGGAGTCCACCTGGGCCGCCCCGAAGAACATGAGATCGATGCGCCCCTGATGCGCCAGGTCGAACAGATCGGGGAGCGTCACCCTCCCCTCGCACCGGTCGAGCAGCCGCGGGTCGACCGATGAGGAAGCCGCCTGCCGGATCTCCGGATTCACGGCGCCGACGCAGTTCAGGTAGGTGAGCCGGGGGGCATGCGTGGCGCGCGCCAGTGCTATCGCGAGCATCGCCAGGGCGGACGCGACTCCCGACGCCACCACCTCCCCATCGGCGATCGAGCGCGACATCTCGACCAGCAGGCGGTCGGCCACGCCTTCACGGTCAGCACCCGCGGCGGGCGCCGCGGCCACGCGACCGTCCGGCGCCATCCGCTCGCGCAACCCGGCCGCCGAATGCGCATAGACGCCATGGCACGAGGTCGGCGCCGCCCCGCCCGGCGCCTCCACCACCGCTTCGACCAGGGTGTGCGGAATCGTCGGGTTGTCCAGCCTGTCGACGATCGTCTCCGCCGTCGCGATGACGCGCAGGCTGGCGCGCGCCAGGAGGTCGTCGGCGTAAGGATCGTCGATGCGCAGGTTCCCCTTCCGGTCCGCGGCCTGGGCGTGCAGAAGCGTCACGTCGGGCCGGATGGCGTGCGCCACAGGCATCCTCTCACCGGTGGCCGGATCCTCGATCGCTGGCGTCCGGTTCACGCGGGCGTAGTCCGATCCCTCCGTCCCCGGCGCAGGGAGGAGCGAAAGGCCCTGGGCGGCGGCCCTCAGCCCCTGCACGATCTCGTACACGTCGCGCTCCCGGAAGGCGAGCGTTCCCATCTCGATCGCCTTCTTCACGCAGGGCGCCATGAAGAAGCCATCTTCGAACTGAAGCCCGAGGAAGCCGAATTCCGCCTCGGCCACGGCCCCGCCGGCGAAAAGGGTCTCGAGCGCCAGAGGGTTCGGCAGCGAGACGATGCGCAGGTCGCGCCGGCCCTGGCGCACCAGCTCCTGCGCCAGCGCCATCGGCGCGCGGTTGATCTGGAACCCGCCGCAGGCCAGAAGCGACCCGTCGAGGATCGATGAGACCGCCTTCTGCAAAGTCGTCAGGACGCTCATGCCGGGGTCTCCGTCACGCCGTCCCTCCGCCCGTACGGAGATCGATCGAGTCCAGGCGGTTGTCCGGATCGACCAGAGAGAGCGCCGCCCGCTCCTCGGGAGTCGGGGGGGACGTCACCGGCACGGGACCCGGCGGCAGAGGGAAGCCGGTCCGCCGGCGCACGTCCTCTTCGGTGGCGTGTCCGTGCACCGAGCGCAGGCGCATGCGGCCGTCCATGAAGTCCATCACGGCGAGGGGTGTTATGCACAGCGAGGGACCGCCCTCGAGACCGGAGGCCGCGCGACGGCGCCATCCCGGAACCGAGACGTAGTCCACGCGCTCGACGAAGCGCCGTGTCGTGTGCTCGCCCGAGAACAGGATGACGTGGCGCGCCAGCGTTCCGATCGAGGTGGTGCCGATCGATCCCGGCCCGCGCGTCCGCATGCGCCCGTCCCGGCCGCGGATTCCGATCAGGTTCGTGCTCCCCTCGCTGTCGATCTGCATCCCCCCCACGAAGAACACGTCGCAGAAGCGCATGGGGGATGCTGGGTTGGCCACGTCCAGGATGGCGTCGTGGGTCTCCAGATACTCGACCTGCTCGTGCGCGCGGCTGGATCGATCGCCGGTCCAGGCCGCGGGGGACAGCTCGGGGCTGCGCTCGGCCCGCAGGCCATGACGGATGCGCAGGCTGGGCGCATGCGTCCTCTGGGCCAGGAGCGCCGCCGCCAGGAGAAGCTCGGCGTGCAGGCCGAACGCGACCACCTCGCCGTCGCGCAGCTCCCGGGCCACGACGCAGGCGAGCAGGCGCGCGACCTCGCCCCTGCCGGCCGACCGATCGGCCGCCCCGCCCGGCACAGGCACGCTCATGCCGGGGACACCTCGAGCGCCCCCAGGCGCGAGGCGCCGATCGCCGTCACATACGCCTCCTGCCCCTTCGGTCCCTCCACGTAGCGCTCCATGTAGCTCCGGTAGGGCACGGGGTCGCCGCGCACCCAGGCCTCTCCCGCCGCGGCATATTCGCGGTAATGCTCGAGGTCCGGCACGTAGCGGCCGCCGACCGCCCCGGGATGCGCGCCCCACGGAACCTCGACGACCATGGCGCCGCGCACCATCGTCCGCTCCGGGGAGGCCGCGACCTCGGCGTTCGACACGATCCTCTCGACGGTCGCGATGACCGGCCCGCGACACGCAAGCGCCAGGGCTCTCTCGGAATAAGTCCGCCCCAGATAGGCCCGGCGCGCCGCACGCACGTTGCCGAAGGGGTCCGCCTCCGCGGCGTGCAGGAAGACGATGTCCGGCTGCACCGGGGGCACGCGGATATAGCGCCGCCCCTCCTCCCGGATCTCTTTCAGATCACGGTTCAGCTCGGGGAGCGACGTCCCGACGCCGCCGCGCCACAGGATGTACGGCATGCCCCAGGCCGCCGCTTTCAGGGCCAGGTGCCAGATGCACTCGTCGCATTCCCAGACGTCGAGGCCGCGGCTCTCCGCCGCCCGCCGGAACGCCGGGGCGATCGGGGCGACACGCTCGAACGCGACGCCGGCCGTCACCACGCGCCTGACGCAGCCGGCCCCGATCAGAAGATCGGTCTCGAGCCCCGAGGTGGGCCCGGAGACGATGGTCAGATCCTTCAGGCGCCGGCGGATGATCTCCCGCACGATCGCCATCGGCGGACCCTGGTAGGAGAATCCGGAGAGGCCGACGACCATGCCGTCGCGAACCAGCGCCGCGGCCTCGGCCAGGCCCAGCCTGCGCTCGCCGCGCACGCCGCTCACGGCCGCGGCCGGGATGCGGTCAGCGGGGGGCGGAACTTGTAGCCGTACACGATGTAGCCGTGCTCTTCCGAGTCGCGAATCTTCCGGGTCACCATCTCCAGCGGCATGCCGATGGCGAGATCGACGCCGTCCACGTCCGCCAGCTGCGCCGAGACCAGCGGCCCCTCGTCGAGACGCACCATGCCGACGACGTACGGCGCCATCGAGGCGAATCCCCTCGCCGGCTGCAGGACGCGGCTCCAGGAGTACAGCGTGCCGCGGCCCGAGAACGCGAACGGCTCCATTCCCGTGGTCTTGCATGCGGTGCAGAGGGGACGCGGCGGGAAGAAGCGGCGCGCGCACCCGGGGCAGGCGCTTCCTTCCAGGCGGTAGTACGGGCCGCGCAGACGATGGTAGCGGGGCAGCTCCATGACCGTTCTCCTCAGACCTGCAGGATGTGCGTGATCGCGACCGACCCGGAGCCGCCGACGCTCTGGGTCATGCCGACGCGCGCCCCCTTGACCTGGGCCGCGCCGGCCTCGCCCCGAAGCTGCAGAGTCGCCTCGACCAGCTGGTACGCCCCGCTCGCCCCGACCGGATGACCGCGTCCCTTCAGACCGCCCAGGGTGCAGATCGGCAGGTCCCCCTCCAGCGCCAACCTCCCCTCGGCCGCCAGCTTCAGGGCGCTGCCGCGGTCGGCGAAGCCGCACGCCTCGAGCGAGAGCACGGAGACGATGGTGAAGGCATCGTGCGGCTCGAACAGGTCGATGTCGCTGGGTTTGATCTTCGCCTGGGCGAGCGCCAGGCGCGCGGAGTCGGCCACCGCCTGCCAGACGAGCGGATCGGCGCGCTCGGCCAGACCGACCGTGTCGGTGGCGCAGGCGGAGCCGGTGATGCGCACCGGCGGCCGGGGCGCACGCCGCGCCTCGGAGGCCGGGCAGACGAGGAGCGCCGCGGCCCCGTCGCTGATTCCGGCGGAGTCGAGGATGTTGATCGGGTCGGCCACGACCGGGGATCGCACGAAGTCCTCGACGGTGATCGGCTGCCGGTACATGGCGCACGGGTTGAGCGCGGCGTTTCGGTGCGCGTTGACGGAGAACGGCGCGAAGTCCTCGTGACGCGCCTTGTGCTCGTGCATGTAGCGCCGCATCAGGATGGCGTTCAGAGCCGCGAAGGTGATGCCGTGCGCCGCCTCGAAGTCGGAGTCCGCCGCCAGGGCCAAAGCGCTCGTGACTCCGTCCGTCAGGAAGTCGGTCATCTTCTCGACACCCACGGCCAGGACGTAGTCGTGCGTTCCGCCCGCGACCGCGAGGTACGCCGCCCGCAGCGCCGCCCCGCCCGAGGCGCAGGCCGCCTCGATCTTGAGCGCCTCCTTCGGCAGGAGGCCGCAGGCGTCGGCCACCGCCGTCGCCAGGTTCTCCTGGCCGGCCAGCTCGCCGGACAGCATGTTGCCGACCAAAAGCGCGTCCACGCGATCGGTCCCCGCGTCCCGGCGCGCCGCGACCACCGCCTCGACGGCCAGGTCGCGCAGCGAGCGGTCCCAGTGCTCCCCGACCGCCGTCTGCCCCACCCCGATGATGCTGACCTCTCTCATCACAACATCCGGATCGCGCGCGAGGCGCGCAGGTAGGCGCCGTAGTCCTCGATCGCATGCCGCCGATTCAGGTAGTCGGAGACCAGGGGGGCCGCCGCCCGGGCGCCCTCGAGGCGCTCCGTCGCGACCAGCGAGAAGGCGTCGCTGCCGGCCCCCGAGCCGTACGAGCAGAAGAAGATGCGGTCGCCCGCGCGGGCGACGTCGAGAATCGCCGCCAGCCCCAGAAGCGACGCTCCGGAGTAGGTGTTGCCGATCCGATCGACGACCGCGCCGGGCCCGACCTGGGATTCCTGGAAACCGAGCTCCGCGGCGACCTTCCGCACGAACTTGGGATTCGGCTGGTGGAAAACGGCCCAGCGATAGTCGGACGGCCGGCGGCCGAGCGCCGCCAGGAGCCCGCGCGAGGCCTCGAGCGAGTGGGCGAAGTACGACGGCTCGCCGGTAAACCGATGGCCGTGCTCCGGGAAATGCATGTGCTGGCGCCGGAAGAAATCGGGCGTGTCCGTGGCGTAGGAGCAGGAGCCCTCGACGTCGGCGAGGCCGCCTTCGGCCGGGCCGAACAGATACGCCGCACCTCCGGCCGCCGCCGTGAACTCCAGATGGTCGCCCGGCTTGCTCTGCGCCGCGTCCATCCCGATCGCCAGGGCGTGGTCCGCCATGCCGGAGCCGACGAACGCACAGGCCGCCTGCATGGCCTCCGAGCCGGCCTTGCAGGCGAACTCGAGATCGGCGGCGCTGACCCACGGCACCGCGCCGATCGCCTCCGCCACCACCGTGCTCGACGGCTTGACCGCGTAGGGCTTCGATTCGGTGCCGACCCAGACGGCGCGGATGGACGAGGGCGCGACGCGCGCCCGCGCCAAAGCGCCGCGGGCCGCCTCGATCGCCATGGTCACCGTGTCTTCATCGGGTGCGGGGACCGATTTCTCTTTCACAGGAAGGCGGGCGTCGGACGAGCGGCCCCAGGCGGCGGCGATGGTGCGGGCGGCGATGCGCGGCCGGGGAACATAGGCGCCGTACCCGACGATGCCGACGTCGCGCGCCGGCTTCACCGGGCCTCCGTCCGGGCCTTCAGGATTCCCCCCAGGAACAGGTCGGCGAGCGAGTCGGCCAGGGCGTTCTCGTCGATGCGGCCGCCGGGACGGTACCACTGGTAGATCCAGTTGATCATGCCCAGCATCGCGAAGGCGGCGAGCGACGGATCGACGCGGCGCGCCTTGCCGGTTTTGACGAGCTCCCGGATGGTCTTCTCCAGAAACTTCACGTAGCGCTTCTTGCGCGCGTTGATCCGGTCGCGATAGCGGCCCTTGAGGGCGTTGCTCTCGTGCAGGATGACGGTGATCTCCTTGGGCCGATCGCGGGTCACCAGCAGGACGTGCCCCCTCAGGGTGGCCCGGAGCCGCTCGAGCGGATCGGCGATCGCGATCACGCGGTTGAAGACCTTCTGCTCGAACAGGTCCATGCCATACGACATGATCTCGTAGAGCAGCTCTTCCTTGCTCCGAATGTGGTGGTAGATCCCCGCCTTCGTCAGCCCCATGGCGTCGGAGATGTCGCCCATGGAGGCCTTGTCGAAGCCCTTCTCGCAGAAGATGCGGGCCGCGGTCTCGAAGATCTGGGACTGGCGCGTCAACCGATCCTGCCGCGCCCGCCGCCTCACTCCGACCCCCGGGGCGCCCCGGAGATCGACCTACCGACCGGTCGGTAGATTATCCGCGGATGGGACACACTGTCAAGTGCCGGGTGGTCACGGGTCACGTCGATCCCGGGCGCCGGGCGGCGCCTCGTCGTCCCGAAAGGGAGAATCGCCCTGCCCTCCGCACGACGACGGGGAGTGTAGCACCCCTGAACCCTAATCGATCGTGGCCTCGATTTCCCGCTTGCGGCGTTCGATGAAATCCTTCAGGGCGTCGTCGACGGCCGGGTCCAGCGTGGGCTCCTCGTACGAGGCCAGAAGCTTCTTCCAACGCGCCGTTGCGCGCGAGTCCGCCCCCATCGAGCCCTTCTTCACCCAGGACTCGTACGCTTCGGTGTCGGCGAGGTTCGGGAAGTAGAACTCGCTCTTGAAGTGCTTGCGGGTGTGCTCCTCGCCCAGGAAGTGGCCGCCGGCCCCGACGTGCGCGATGACGTCGAGCGCCAGCGTCTCCTCGCTCACCGGCACGCCCGCGAAGAAGCGCGGCAGCATCTCGAGCATCTCCGCGTCGAGCACCATCTGCTCGAAGGAGGCCGTGAGCCCGCCGTCGAGCCAGCCGGCTCCGTGCAGGACGTAATGGCAGCCGCCCAGAACGATCGGCCAGAGCTGCATCATCTTCTCCCAGCCGGCCTGGGCGTCCGGCACCTTGGAATTGGTCAGGACGCCGCCGGCCCGGCAGGGCAGGTTGTAGCGCCGCGCCATCTGGGCGGAGGACAGGATGCCGAGCGCGGCCTCCGGGCGGCCGAAGGCGGGGGCCCCGGTGCGCATCTCCAGCCCGGTCAGGAACGATCCGTACATCACCGGCGCCCCCGGCCGCACCGTCTCGGCCAGGACGATCGCCGCCAGGCACTCGGCGTTCTGCTGCGCCACCGCCGCCGCCAGCGTCACCGGGCTGGTCGCCCCCGCCATGATGAAGGGCGTGATGATGTTGACCTGGCCGGCCGCCGCGTATTCGATCAGTCCCTCGGCCATGTTCGAGTCGTAGCGCAGCGGACTGTTCGAGTTGATGATCCCGACGATCGCGGGGCGCTTCAGGATCGCCTCGCGGCCGCCGAAGAGGATCGCCATCATGTCGATGTGATCGTTCGATCGCAAAGTACTCCAGGCGTCCCCGATCATCCCCTTGCTGCTCAGCTTGATCTGGTGGTACAGGATGTCGAGGTGCCGCGTCTCCACCGGCAGGTCCTTGACCGCCACCTCGGGGCAGCCGTGATGCATGACGCCCAGCACCTCCGACAGGCGCACCAGATCGTTCTGATCCTTCAGCGTCCCGTCGCGCCGGCCCCCTTCGAGATCGGCGGCGAACGGCGGGCCGCTCACCGGCGCGAACACCAGGCTGTCCCCTCCGATCGCCACGTTGTTCCCGGGATCGCGCGCGTGCAGGATGAACTCGGACGGCGCCTTGCCGATCTGTTGCTCCACGAACTCGGGGGCGAAGAAGACGCGCTGCTCGGAATCGTTCACCGTGAGGCCGGCCTGGCGGAAAAGATCGAGCGCCCGAGCGTCCTCGAAGACGACTCCGTGCTCGCGCAGGATCTTGAGCGTGGCGCGGTGCACCTGCTCCTCCGCCTCGGGCGGCAGGATGTTCAGGGGCTTGAGGGTGTTCTTGAAACCGCGCACGGACGCTCCCCGCACAGGCCGGGGCCCCGGAGGGCGGGGGCGGCGAGTCGGCCCGGAAGCGTAGCAGAGGCGGTTCCCGGGAACAAGCGGGGCTGCGCGGATCTAGCGCGGGAGGAGCGGGGTCAGGATGATCAGACCGGCCGGGACCACCACCAGGGCGGTCAGATCGAGGAGGATGCCGGCCCGGATCATGCGCCCGAGTGGCACCAGGCCGGTTCCGAACACGATGGCGTTCGGCGGCGTCGACACCGGGAAGATGAAGCCGCAGGTCGCCGCGAGGCCGACGCCGAGCGCCGGGCGCACGGGGTCGAGGCCCGCCGCCTGCGCGGTCGCGATCACCATCGGCACCAGGAGCGCCGCCGCGGCCGTGTTCGAAGCGAATTCGCTCACCAGAATGGTCAGGGCCACGGCGCAGACGAGGAGTCCTGCCTCGCTCTGAGCCAGACCGAGCCCGCGCAACCCCTCTCCCACCCACTTCGCGATGCCCGTCGATTCCGCCAGCGTCCCGAGCGAGAGCCCGCCCCCGAAGAGCAGGATGATCCCCCAGTTCACCCGGCGGCCCTCCTCCCACGAGAGCGCGAAGCGGCGCTTCCGCCACGACACGGGAG
>DATFVU010000339.1:0-3753 GCA_035260145.1 Candidatus Polarisedimenticolia bacterium
GCCGGCGTGCCGATCGTCATCCGCGGACCCAGCGGCGGCGGCGTGCACGGCGGACCCTACCACTCGCAGAACCCCGAGATGTATTTCGTCCACACGCCCGGGCTCAAAGTGGTGGCGCCCGCGACCGCGTACGACGCGAAGGGGCTCATCAAGGCCGCCATCCGGGACGAGGATCCGGTCATCTACCTGGAGCACAAGTACCTGTACCGCCGCATCAAGGAGGAGCTGCCCCAGGAGGACTACGTCGTGCCGATCGGCACGGCCGCCGTCCGCCGGGAGGGGAGGGATCTGGCGATCCTGACCTACGGCGCCATGCTGTATCAGGCCCTGGAGGCCGCGGAGACACTGGCGCGCGAGGGCGGCATCCAGGCGGAGGTGGTGGATCTGAGGTCGCTCCTCCCTCTGGACAAGGACGCCATCCTGAGCGCTGCGAAGAAGACCGGCAAGGTGCTCGTCGTGCACGAGGACACCCGGACCGGCGGGATCGCGGGGGAGATCGCGGCGATCGTCAACGAGGAGGTGTTCGACTACCTCGACGGGCCGGTCCTGCGGGTGACCGCGCCGGATACGCCCGTGCCCTACAGTCCGCCGTTGGAGGAGTTTTTTCTCCCGAACAAGGAGAAAATTCTAAAAGCAGCGAGGCAACTCGCCGCGTACTAGGGTGTCGTGGCTTTTGGAACTCGCGGCTGCAGCCGGCGCTGGAATTCGCGCGGCTGAGCCGCGGCGGGAGAACCGGGCAAGTCCGACAAGGAGCGAACAATGCGGGTTGACGTGATCATGCCTCAAATGGGGGAGAGCATCGCGGAGGGGACCCTCACCCGCTGGCTCAAGAAGCCGGGCGACAAGGTGGCGCGCGACGAGCCGATCTTCGAGATCTCCACCGACAAGGTGGACGCCGAGATCCCGTCGCCGGCCGCGGGAACGCTGGTCGACATCAAGGTGCAGGAGGGGCAGACCGTTCCGATCAACACCGTCGTGGCGCAGGTAGAGACCGAGGCCTCCGCGGCGGCGGCCGTGGGCAAGGCTCCGTCCTCCCCGGCGCCGGCGGCGAAGCCCGCCCCGACGCCCGCCGCCCAACCGGCCGCGGCCGCACCGTCCGGAGACGGCAAGGAGCGCGGCGCTCGGGCCACCGCGTCGCCCCAGACGCCCGCGACAGCGCCGGCCGGCGCCCGCGAGGTCCCGAAGGCGGCCTCGCTTCTCGGCCAGGGGGCCTCCGTCGAGGATCTGCGCCGTGTGCGCTCTTCGCCCGTGGTCCGCAAGATCGCCGAGGAGCACAACATCGACATCTCAGGGATCCAGGGGACGGGAATCAGCGGACGGGTGACCAAGACAGACATTTTGAAGGTCGTCGATGGGGGCGGAGCGCGCGCGGCCTCTCCGGTCTCCGCCGCCCCGGCATTGCGCGCCGCGGCTCCGGCTCCCGTGTTCGCCCCGGGCGAACGCACGACCGTCGTGCCCATGAGCCCGATGCGCAAGAAGATCGCCGAGCACATGGTAATGAGCAAGAGAACCTCGGCGCACGTCACGACCGTCTTCGAGGTCGACATGAGCCGGGTGATGAAACTGCGCGCCGAGCACCAGCAGGCGTTCCTGGAGCGCCACGGGGTGAAGCTGACCCCCACGCCGTTCATGGTGAAGGCCGCGGTCGAGGCGCTCAAGGCGTTTCCCGAGATGAACGCCTCGATCGACGGAGACTCCGTCGTCTACAAGAAGGACATCAACGTCGGCATTGCCGTGGCTCTCGACTGGGGCCTGATCGTTCCGGTGGTCAAGCACGCGGACGACCTGAGCCTCTCCGGGATCGCCAAGACCGTGACCGATCTGGCGGAGCGGGCGCGCGCCAAGAAGCTGACCCCCGACGAGGTGCAGGGAGGGACCTTCACGATCACCAACCCCGGGATCTTCGGCAGCCTCTTCGGCACGCCGATCATCAACCAGCCGCAGGTGGGGATCATGGGGGTCGGCGCCATTCAGAAACGCGTGGTCGTCGTCGACGATGCGATCGGCATCCGGCAGATGGTCTTCCTGACGCTGTCGTTCGATCACCGCCTGATCGACGGCGCCGTCGCCGATCAATTCATGGCCCAGATCAGATCCACGCTTCAGGAGGGGAGGTTCACGGAGATCGTCTGATGCGGACCTGCGTTCACTCCTTTCTGGGGCGGATCGAATACGCCGAGGCTACCGACCTCCAGCGCGCCTGCGCCCGGCGCCTCCTGGAGGGCGGCGAGGAGCGCCTGCTCCTGCTCGAGCATCCCCCGGTGATCACCCTGGGGCGGAACGCCCGGAGGGAGGACGTCCTGTTCGGCGAGCCGGCGCTGCGGGCCCGGGGAGTGACCGTGGCGCCGACCGACCGGGGCGGACAGGTGACCTACCACGGGCCGGGCCAGCTGGTCGGCTACCCGATCCTGAATCTGAGCCCCGACCGGCGCGACGTGGGGCGCTACCTCCGGGACCTGGAGGAGGTGCTGATCCGGACGCTCTTGCGGTTCGGGATCGAATCCGGCCGGATCGAGGGGCTGACCGGCGTCTGGGTCCGTGGAGAGAAGATCGCCAGCATCGGGGTCCACCTGTCCCGCTGGATCACGACGCACGGCTTCGCCCTCAACGTGAGCACCGACCTGGCGCACTTCTCTTTCATCGTGCCGTGCGGGCTGAGCGGCGCCCGCGTCACCTCCATGGAGCGCGTTCTCGGCCGCGGCGTGCCGCTGGGCGACGTCATGGCACTCCTGGTCCCGGAGTTCGCGTCGATCTTCGGGAGGGAGATGATCGCCGATCCCGGGATGGCCGCCGCGACCGCGCAGGGGAGCGGCGAGGCGATCGGGCCGCGGGGGGTCATCTGATGTCGCAGGACGGCGGGGCGGTGCGGGCGGGTCCCAAGCCTCCGTGGCTGCGGGTGCGGATCGACACCGGCGACAACTACCGCATGGTGCGGGGGATGATCGACGGGCTGAAGCTCCACACGGTCTGCCAGGAGGCGCGCTGCCCGAACATCTATGAGTGCTGGGGCGACCGCACGGCCACCTTCATGATCCTGGGGGATGTCTGCACGCGCCGCTGCGGATTCTGCGCCGTGGCCACGGGACGCCCGCTCCTTGTCGATCCCGAGGAGCCGGAGCGGCTGGCAGAGGCCGTGCGGCACCTGGAGCTCGCTCACGTCGTGATCACGATGGTGGACCGCGACGACCTGCCGGACGGCGGTGCGGCGCACCTGGCAGCCGTGATCAGCGCCGTGCGCCGGCTAAACCCGCACTGCGAAGTGGAGATCCTGACGTCCGATTTCCGCGGCGTCGAGCGCCCGCTCGACCGGATCCTGCCGGAGGGGCCCGTCACCTTCGGCCACAACATCGAGACGATCCCGCGCCTCTATCCGGAGGCCCGCCGCGGCTCGGAGTTCGAGCGCTCGCTGGGTCTGTTGCGTGATGCTGTGCGGTGGCGGGGCACGGCAAGCCGCCCCCTGGTGAAGACCGGGCTGATGGTCGGCCTCGGCGAGACGCACGCCGAGCTCCATGAGACCTTCGCGCATCTGGCCGGCGCGGGGGTGGAGATCCTGACGATCGGCCAGTACCTGCGTCCGACCCTCGCCCACCTGCCGGTCGTCCGCTACTGGCACCCGGACGAGTTCGCGGCCCTGCGCCTGGAGGCCCTCGGCCGGGGCTTCCTGCACGTGGAGGCCGGCCCCCTGGTGCGCAGCTCCTATCACGCCAGACGGCATACCGAATCGGCCGTCTCCGTGGGATCACCGGGCGGCGC
>DATFVU010000340.1:0-11316 GCA_035260145.1 Candidatus Polarisedimenticolia bacterium
GCTCTGCCGCCCTACTACCCCTACGAGCATTTCCGGCCGACGCCGCCCGATCGCGACTACACCATCGATCCCCGGCTCGGCGTCATCGGTCCCTACTACCTCAGTCAGGACGGCCAGGTCGGGCGCACCACCCTCAGAGAAGACCTGAGCATTTTCGTGCCCGACCGGCGCGGCCAGCACGATCTCAAGATGGGGGGTACCGTCGAGAGCGAGTCGTACAGCCAGGACAGCCGGCTCCGGCCCATCCGGATCCCGATCGGGGAGCGAAACACCCTGGGCGCCAAGGTCGCCGTGAGGCTTCCGGCGAGCGCCCAGAACGAGGCGTCCGGGCTCAATTTCGGCCTCTACGCGAACGACACGTACAAGCCCCTGCCGAACCTCGCGATCGGAATCGGCCTGCGTTTCGATCGCGAGTCGACGGATTCCTTCGGCTATACGTCCTTCGATCCCGCGGCCGAGAGACGGCTCTACGACCGCCTGCGAAGCCTGGGTCCGGGGGAGCCTCTGGCGAGCGAAGCGACGTCGGGGAACGGCGACGGGATCCTCAGTCTCGGCTATTGTTCCGATCCGATCTTCTCGAGTCCGGGATTCGACTGCCGGACCAACAACTTCCGCGATCCCGTGGTGACCGACCTGTCATCGCTGCAACGGATCGCGACGCGGCGCATGACGCAGCCCCACACCCTCACCTCCTTCGGAGGGGCCACCCTCATCGCCCTGTTCCCGGACGCCGCCTACGTCGACCCGTCCACGGGGCAGATTCTGGTGAGCATGAGCGCGCTGCGGGAGGGCGCCACCTTCCAGGAAAAGGAGCAGTTGAGGCTGACGAACAACAACCTGTCGCCGAGGCTCTTCGTATCCTGGGATCCCTGGGGCGATTCCAGGACGAAGCTGTTCCTGAACTGGGGGCGTTTCTACGACAAGCTGTTCCTCGACAGCGTGGTCGGCGAGGAGGGGCCCGATTCGATCTGGCGCTATTACCGCGTCGACCCGGACGCGATCACGGAGACCGGCGCGCCGAACAACGGATTCGGGAAGTTGATCGCCGCCTCCCCGACCGACGTCACGCAGGTCGATCGCGGGCTGCAGACTCCGTTCGCCGATGAGCTCACTCTGGGCTTTCAGCGCGAGATCGCTCCCGAAGTCGCGCTCAAAGTCACGTATGTCAACAGAAAATACCGCAGGCAGCTGCAGGACCGGGACATCAACCATTCCCTCCACTACGGCCCCGACGGCAGACCTGTGGACATCATCGGGGGGCACCTCGACAGCGGCGCGCAGGTCTCGGACGGCCGTCCCGACCTTTACGTCCATGATTTCTTCTTCAATCAGATCTTTCGCGTGGAAAACATCAACGAGGCGCGTTATTCGGGGATCGAGGTCGAGCTGGTGAAGCGCCTGAGCCGCAAATGGCAGCTGCAGGCCTCCTATGCCTACTCGCGCGCCACTGGGGCCGCGGAGGAGTACCTCTCGGGGCTGGGCGACGATCCCTCGACGGTCCAGGACGAGTTCGGATATCTCGATTACGATCAGAGGCACGTGCTGAAACTGAACGCGGCCGCCTACCTTCCCCGCGACTGGCAGCTCGGAACCATCATGATGTGGGAATCGGGCCTGCCTTACTCGATCGTGGACCGGTTCGTCGCGGGCGACAACCTCGACTATATCCAGTTCAGGACGTCCTATGGATACGTTCCGGACGACAACAGCGGCTACGTCTCCGTCCGTCGCAACTCGGAGCGCAACCGGCCGACGTTGAACATCAACCTCCGGGCGCAGAAAGCGTTCGTCATGGGACGGCTCAATTCCAAGCTGTTCGTCTCCGTGGACAATCTGCTGAACTCGGACGATCTGCGAATCTTCAGTCTGGACCGGGGCGCGGACAACCGGGCGGCCAGCGTGCAGATCGATTCGGAGCGCCGCTTCGGGCGGCGATACGAGCTCGGCTTCCAGATCGAGTTCTGAAGCGCACCCCTCGCACGATCGTTGTTTTTCGCCCTCACTCCGGTCTTCCGCGACCCCGCGTCGGCCGGCCTCCGGCGGGTGCGCCCCCGTGTCGCGCGACCTATATTCCGGACGGCTCGATCCTCGGGCGCCGTGCGCCGGCTGGAGCGCGGAGGATTCGCATTGGGGCGGAGCACGCGGGAGTCGTGGTCCGGGAGGCGGCACGGCCGTCCGGCGGGATGCGCCGGGGCCCTGCTGCTGACGTTGATCGCCGCGTCGTCGGCGCTCGCCGGAGAGGGAGGCGGGGCGATCGGCGGCCGCGTCACGGGCGCCGCGGGCCGGACGCCGCTTGCGGCCGTCCGCGTCGCGCTGCGCCCCCAGGCCGGGAGCCCGGCGTCGACCGTGCCGGCGTCCTGGTCTCCGGCGGGGGGCCCCGACGATCCCGGGGGGCCGATGCGAGACGCGATCACCGACGCCGCCGGGCGCTACCGGTTCGACGACGTCAGCCCCGGACTCTACGTCCTCACCTTCACGGGGACAACCAGCGCGGCGCGCACGGTCTCCGATGTCAGGGTCGAGCCCGGCTCGGAGGTGCGCGTGGACTCCGATCTGGAGGGGCCGCCCGCCGAGCGGATCACCGTCCGCGGCCGGCGCGGCGAAGAGGAGCCGGGCCTTTCGCGGATGATTCTCGGGCGCGACGCGCTCAATGCACCGCCCGCGGCCCTCGGGGACCCCTTCCGCGCGCTCGCCGGCCGGCCGGGGGTCGTGACGGACAACGATTTCAAATCGGAGGTGCGCGTCCGCGGCGGGGACGCCACCGAGACGGCCGTCCTCCTGGACGGCCAGCCGCTTCCGTATGCCCATCACTTCGGCGGCGGAGCCGGGAGCGCCGGCACACTCAACGGGGATCTGCTGGAGACGGTCGAGTTGGCGACCGGCGGATTCTCCGTGGAGCATGGGGACGCCCTCGCCGGCGTCATCGATCTGTCGACGCGCGAGCCGCGCCCCGGGCGCGCCACGGGGAGCGCAGGGATCGGCACGATGCTCGCGCACGCGGCGGTGTTCGGCCCCGCGGGTGACGGAACCTGGATCGCTTCAGGAAGAGTCAGCGATCTGGGTCTGTACGACGATCGCGTGGCCGGCAGCGGCTCGGAGGGCGTGGCGTTCCACGACCTGTTCGGCGCCATCCGCATGCCCCTGGCGGGCGGAGCGAGGCTCGAGACCTCGCTTCTCGAGGCGGGCAACGACTACCGCTCGGGCCTCGGCGCCGCGGGGCACGCGGCGATGTCGAGCGACAGCCGGACGGTGCGCGGGCGCCTGGAGCTTCCCCTCACGCCGGAAACGCTCCTGCGCGCGCAGCTCGCGGATTCGACTCTGGGTGTCGACTCGACGGTGACCGGCGGGCCGTCATTCGATCAGGCCCAGAGGCGGCAGGAGCTGAGCGCCTCCGTCCTGAGGGTCCTGGGAGCGACGCACCGGCTCAACGGTGGCGTCGGCCTGGAGCGGATCGCGGGCGGGATGAGCGGCACCGTGTCGGACGGATCGCAGCTGCTCGTAAGCGCAGTGGACTTTCGCAGCGACAGAGCTTCCGCCTTCGCCGAGGACATCTGGCGTCCGTCCGGGTCCGTGACCCTGCGCTATGGAGCGCGCGCCGACCGCTCTTCCTGGACCGGGGAGGGGGCCCTGAGCCCGCGCTTCAGCCTCGAGGTGAGCGCAGGGAAGCGCCTGGCGGTGCGCTGCGCCGCCGGACGCTTCGTGCAGTTTCCGCGACAGGAGCAGGTGTTCAATGCCGTGGGAGAGACGCTGCGGATGCAGACGGCCGACCCTTTCATCGCGGGGATCGAGGTGACCGCGGGCCGGGGCACGCGCCTCGTCGTCGAGGCGTACCGGAAGGATCTGCGGTCTCCGATCGGCGAGGTCACCAACCGCTACGTCGATCTGCCGGAGCGCCTCACGCAGTTCGACCGCGGGCGCGCCCTGGGGGCCGAGATCGTCGTGGAGCACGGATCGGCGGGTCCCTGGGGCTGGCAGGCCGGCTACGCCTACCTCGAGGCCACGCAGGAAAAGCAAGGGATCGAGTCCCCCCGCAATGCCGATCAGAGGCACGCTCTTTCGCTGTCGGGCGGCCGGCGCATCGGGCGAGGCTGGGAGGCGGGGGCGGCCTTCCGATTTGCGAGCGGCCTCCCCTACACGCGCGCTTTGCCCTGGACAGATGGCATCGACTACGGCGTCGTCCTCGGGGACCTGAACGGGGCGCGGCTGCCGGCTTACCAGCGGCTGGATCTGCGCCTGGCGCGCTCGATCCCGGCCGCCTGGGGCCTGCTCGGCTTCCGTCTCGATCTCCTGAACGTCCTCAATCGTCAAAACGTCCGCAGCATCGACCTGTCGTTCGAGCCGACCGAGGCTGCCTTCGCGGAGACGACCTTCTACCAGGCGCCGTTCCTGCCGGTGTTCAGCGTCTCGGCCGAGTTCTAGAGACGAAGCGAGCTCAGCGGCTCTCTCCGGGCGCATAGATGGGAGGAGGCCCCGCGGTGGGCGGTGCTGCAGGGGGAACGGCGCCCGGCGCTTGAGGCGTCGTCGTCCTCTTCCAGCCTTCCTCCGAGCCGAAGCGGGTCAGGAGGGCGATCCCGAGAGCCAGGACGCCCATCACCGCCGACATGAAGAAGCCGAAGATCGGCACGAGCGAGATCACGGCGTACACCGCGAATCCCCCCATGACCGCGGCGAAGTGCGACAGATCGCGCTTGAAGACGTTGCGGCCGATGGTGTGCCCGATCAGGAAGAAGATGGAGGCGAGACCGAGCCACTTGATCCCCTTGGCCGCGAACATGAGGCCCAGCGCGAGCGGAATCCCGATGAAGGTGCAGACCAGGATGAAGGCGAGCACCACCGCGACGCAGTAGCCGATGAGTCCGACCAGAATCGCCATGCCCCATTTGCCGGGGAAGGCGGCCGCGATGACCGAGAGGCGTCGGGGCACGAGGGCGCTGATCAGGAGCACGGCAAGGAACAGGAGCCCGAGCGAGATCAGCTTGAGAAGGAAGAGGAGTCTCCAGAGCCCCGCCCAGCCGCCCCTGATGAACGGAAGCTTGAGCTCCTGACCGTTGACCTGGCACCCGGGAGCGCGGTCGAGGGGCCCGCCGATGCTCACCAGATCGCCGTCGATCCGGGCGGTCTCCTCCAGGCGCATCGGCGACATGATCCCGACGACATTCTCGCGGACGGTCCCGCTGATCTCGAGGCGGCCCATGATCACGACGATCTGCCCGGTGACTTCTCCCTCGACCTTGACGTTCCCGAAGATGGCCACGATGTCGTCGTCATGCACCTGTCCCTTGGCCACGTAAGCGTCGTCGGTGATCGCGACGATGGGGCCGCCGTCGCCGACGTGGACGCGATGATGGCGCGAGCCGCGCCCGCCCGCTTCGTCCGGTCCGGCGGAGCCGGGCCGGGCGCCGACTTCGACGCGCAGCGACTGGGCCGACGCGTCGCAGACGGCGCAAAGGCAAAGGGCGGCGACGGCGGCCGCGAGGACGCGTGACAGGACGCGTGGCTTCATCGAGTATCCCCCTGGAAGTTCACCCGAGGCGCCGTCTTGCGGGCGCTGGCGAAAACGTAGGCGCTGAAGGCGATCGATGCAACGCCGCCGGCGGCGGCCACCAGACCGGCCCCCCGGAGGAGCGGGGCCGCAACTTCGAGGAGGGCCTCGATCGCCCGCAGGATCGGCAGGACGACCTCCAGGACCCTGGAGGCGAAGTCGGCCGCGACCCTCCCGAAGACGCCGACGACGTGCCAGCAGGACAGCCCCATCCCGACGATCTGACGGACCCCCTCGTCACCGCCGGTGACGAGCAGCAGGAGTGCTGCGACCAGGAAGGCCAGCGACGCGCAGGCCAGCGTCAGCGAAGAGACCCAGGCCAGACGGTGGGGAGGCGGCGAAACGGCCGCCGACAGCGGCCCGCCGCCCTCTGCGGCAATGCGCGCCATGACGCGGGACGCGACGTCGCAGTCGGCTTCCTCGCGGCCCAGGGGCCGGAGAATCTCGTCGACCCAGCGCTCTCCGGGATCCTGAAGGGATGGCCGCGGTCGGAAACGGCTCCACCAGGCGCGGCCACGGGATGAACCCTGTCGGCGGCTCACGTCGCGCTCTCCGAAAGGTCGCGCGGCGCCAGAGTCGGATAATGCCGGCGAATGACCTCCTTGAGCATGGCGCGGGCCCGAAACAGCCTCGACTTGACCGTCCCCTCGGGAAGCTCGAGAACGCGGGCGATCTCCTCGAGCGGCATTCCCTCGAGGTGCGCCAGGACCAGCGGAGAGCGGTAGTGATCGGGAATCCTCTTAAGGGCCGCCTGCAACAGTCGCGAACGCTCCCGGTCACTCGCCTGCTCGTGAGCCGACGGCCGTCCATCGGCCAGGGAGGGGGAGATCTCCTCCGTGCGGCTCTCGTGACGCAGGCCTCTCTTCCGATCGAGAGCGGCGTTGACGGTGATGCGATACAGCCAGGTGGAGAGCGCGTGCTCGGGGCGGTAGCGCTCCAGGCTACGGTACACCTTGAAGAACACCTCGCTCGTCACGTCCTCGATCTCCTCGCGGGGAGTGCCCATGCGCAGAGCGGCGGTGGCCACAAGGCGCTGGTACCGGCGAACGAGGATCTCGAACCGCTCGACCCGGCCCGCCAGGACCTCACGGATTAGATCGACATCCGTGGGCTCGCCGGCCATGCCTCCTCCGCCGATCTCGAACGATTCTACTGACGAACCCGGCCCGAGGTTCCCGGCAACAGAGGGGCGTCCCGGGCCTCCTCATATAAGCCGCGACGAATCTGCAATCGACGGGGCCCCCGGCTGGGCGGGCGCTCTGGCAGGCTCCGGCGGCGACGCGGCTCTCAGCGATCGAGGTTGAACATGATCAGGCGGGGCTCGGACATCTCGTGCATGGCATAGCGCGGCCCTTCCCGGCCGATGCCGGAGTCGCGCGTGCCGCCGTACGGCATATTGTCAACGCGCATGGTGGGGACCTCGTTCACCATGACGCCGCCCACGTGCAGGTGGGCGGCCGCGTGGCGGATCAGCCGGATGTCGTGGGTGAAAACGCCGGCCTGCAGTCCGTAGCTGGAGTCGTCGGCGATCTCGACCGCCTCGTCGAAATCGCGGTAGCGCGCCAGCGTCACCAGGGGACCGAAGGCCTCCTGGCAGGAGATCTTGAAGCTCTTCTCCGCGTCGGCGACCACCGTCGGCGCGACCACGTTCCCTTGCCTGGTTCCGCCGGCGAGGACGCGCGCTCCCGCGGCCTTCGCCTCGGAGACCCACGACAGGATGCGGTCGGCGTTCGCCGCGTCGATGACCGGCCCGACCACGGTGCCCGGATCCTTCGGGTCTCCGACCTTGAGCTTCGCGACTCCCTCCAGGAATTTTCTTTCGAACGAAGCGTAGATCGGTTCATGGACCAGGATCCGCTGCACCGAGATGCACGATTGGCCCGATTGCGCGAAGCCGCCGGTCAGGCACCTGGAGACCGCGTGGTCGAGATCGGCGTCCGAGTGCACGATGCAGGCGGCGTTGCCGCCGAGCTCGAGCGTGACCCGCTTCTTCCACGCCTTCTGCTTCAGCCGCCACCCGACCCCGACGCTCCCGGTGAAGGTCAGGAACGGGAAGCGGTCGTCGGCCGCCAGCCGCTCGCCCACCGAAGGCTCGCAGTTCACCACGTTGAAGGTTCCGGGCGGCGCCCCCGCCTCGTTGGCGATCTCCGCCAGGGCCAGAGCCTCGAGCGGCGTCTGGCGGGCCGGCTTGAGCACCATGCTGCTGCCGATCGCCAGGCAGGGAGCGAGTTTGTGGGCCACCAGGTTCAGAGGAAAGTTGAACGGTGAAATCGCCGCGATCGGACCCAGGGGCACCATGATCGTGAGGGCGAAATACCCCCTGGTGTGCGGCTCGATATCCACCGGCACCAGCTCGCCGGTCCAGCGCTTCGCCTCCTCCGAGGCGAGGGTCAGGGTGGTGACGCAGCGCGCGACCTCGGCACGGGCGTACTGGATCGGCTTGCCCATTTCCTCGGTCATGGTCGACGCGATCTCGTCCCCGCGCCGCGACACGCCATCGGCCATCTTTCGCAGGATCTCCGAGCGTTCGCCGCGCGACAGACGGCTCATCTCCTTGAAGGCGCGAACCGCCGCCTGCGTGGCGTCCTCCATCTCCTGCTCGCCGCCGAGGTGCACCCGGGCCACCTCGTGCCCGTCGTAGGGGCTTGTGACCGGCTGTGTCCGGCCGGTGCCGCGCCACTTGCCGTCGATGAACAGCTTCCGTTCCAATGACATGACATCACCTCGCGTCCGGTGCGGAGGGGGAGGCCAAGAGTATAGTCCAACCGCCTGGCCACCGTACCGCGGCTGCGCGCCGAGGCGAGAGACGACGGGGAGGGTGGTATCATCCGCCGTCACATGGTTCACCCGTCGGCCAGGTCCCAGGCGTTCGCCACGGCGGAAGAGCCCCGCGGCGCGGCACCCAGCCTGCGCCAGGCCCGCGAGTTCTGCGCCCGCCTGGCCCGAGAGCACTATGAGAACTTTCCGGTCGCCTCCTGGCTCCTGCCCGGGCACGTGCGCCCGGCGGTTCAGGCCATCTACGCGTTCGCCCGCATCGCCGATGATTTCGCGGACGAAGCGAAGCACGAGGGCCAGCGCCTGAAGAGGCTCGACGAGTGGGAGCGCATGCTCAGCGACTGTTTTCGCGGCGAGGCGTTCCACCCCGTGTTCGTCGCCCTGCGCGAGGCCATCGGGGCGTTCGGTCTGCCGCCCCAGCCGTTCCACGATCTTCTGGCGGCCTTCAGGATGGATGTCGAGCGGGATCGTCACCCCGACGAGGCGTCCCTCATGGAATATTGCCGCCTGTCGGCGAACCCGATCGGACGGCTGCTGCTGCGTCTGTTCGGTTACGACCGGCAGGACCTGGCCCGCCACTCCGACGCGGTGTGCACGGCGTTGCAGCTCGCCAATCACTGGCAGGACGTCGCCGTCGATCTGAGAAAGGGCAGGATCTACCTGCCGGAGGACGCGCGTATCAACTTTGGAGTCACCGAGGAGGACCTGTTCGCGGGGCGGGTTACCGAGCGCTTCCGGGCCCTGATGCGCGATCGGGTGCAGCGGACCCGGGAGCTGTTCGTGGCCGGACGTCCCTTGTGCGACGCCGTGCGGGGCCGGTTCCGCTGGGAGCTGCGGCTGACCTGGCTGGGCGGTCAGCGGATTCTGGACGGCATCGAGTCGCAGGATTTCGATGTTCTGACGCGCCGGCCGAGGCTGGGAGCAACGGACGCCCTGATTATCCTGTGGCGGGCCGTCGCATGGCGGACATGACGTCCTGCGGCGGCTCGACGGGAGGCGTCGACCGGCAGGGCCGGCGGGGAGGGCCGCCCGGAGGCGCCCGGGTTTCCTCCGGTTCCTCCTTCCACTATTCCTTCGGGCTTCTGACTTCCGAAAGAAGGAGCGGCATTCTGGCCGTGTACGCCTTCTGCCGGGCCATCGACGATCTGGCGGACGAAGGCCCCATCGACCCGGCCCGGTCGGCGCTCGCTCTCGAAACGTATCGCGACGAGATCGAGCGCTGCTACAGCGGCGCACCGACCCTCCAGGTGACTCGCGACTTCCAGGAATGCGTCCGGCGCTTCGACATCCCGAGGGCCCCCGTCGAGGACCTGCTCGACGGCGTCGCGATGGATCTGCGGCAGTCCCGCTACCGCGACTTCGAGGAGCTGCGCCTCTATTGCTGCCGCGTCGCCTCGGCGGTGGGCCTGATCTGCCTGCCCATCTTCGGCTGCGGCGACGCTCGGAGCCGCGAATACGCCATCGACCTCGGCATCGCCCTGCAGCTCACGAACATCCTGCGCGATCTCAAGTCCGACGCCGCGCGTGGACGCATCTACGTGCCACTCGACGAGATCGCCGCCTGCGGCTACAGCGAGGAGGAGCTCATCAAGGGGGCGCGCACGCCCGCCTTCGTCGAGCTGATGCGGCGGCAGGCGGCGCGCGCCCACCGGCATTTCGAGAGCTCGGCACGGCTCCTTCCCGAGCCGGACCGGAAGCACCTGCTGGCGGCGGAGGTGATGCGGGCCATCTACCTCAAGCTCCTGAGACGGATCGAACGAAGCGAGTTCAGGGTCTTCGAAGGCCGCATTTCGGTCCCGCGTCTGCAGCAGCTGAGCGTGGCACTGCGCGCCTGGGTCTCCGGCGAAGTCTAGCGATGACCACCGGCACCGGAAAGAGCCCCGACGCCATCGTCGTGGGGGGAGGATTCGCGGGGCTGGCGGCCGCCACGCATCTCGTCCAGGAGGGCGCGCGCCTTCTCCTTCTCGAAGCCAAGCCCCACCTCGGGGGCCGGGCCCGATCCTGGGTCGACTCCGACACCGGCAGCATCGTCGACAACGGGCAGCACCTGTTCATGGGGTGCTATCGCGAGACCCTGAGATTCCTCGAGCGCATCGGATCGCTCGACCGGCTGCACTTTGATGCGCGCCTGCGCGTGCCCCTGCTCGATCCGGGCGGCGGGATGTCGGTCTTCGCTCTGCCGCCTTTGCCCGCCTTTTCGTTGAGCGTCGTCGCGGGACTCCTCCGCTATCCGGGTCTGTCCCTGCGCCAGCGCCTGGGTCTGCTCCGGGTCGGGCGGGCGGTGCACCGGGGCGCCGGGCGGGCCCCTTCGACCGAGGCGCTCGACGAGCGCAGCGTCGAGTCGTGGCTGGGCGCTTTGGGGCAGGGGAGCGCGGCCCTCGATCGACTGTGGAATCCGCTGGCGATCGCGACCCTGAACGAGGAGCCGGCGCGCGCCTCCGCGGCCATGTTCCTGCCGGTCTTGCGCGAGGTCCTGGCGGGCGGCGCCTCGGGCTCGCGTCTGGGCGTGGCGCGCGTCGGTCTCAGCGATCTCTACGCCGATCCGGCGGCCCAATTCCTGCGCGCGCGCGGATCGGAGGTGCGGCTGCGCGCTCCGGTGCGCGAGCTGCTCGTGCAGGGACGCCGGTGCACGGGAGTCCTGCTGCCGAACGGGGAGCGGCTCACGGCCCCCCACGTGATCGCCGCCGTTCCCCCGGCGGACCTGCTCGAGATGCTCCCGTCCGGGATCGCCGCCGATCCCTACTTCTCCCGGTGCGCCCGCCTCGAGACCTCGCCCATCGTGTCGATCTACCTCTGGTTCGGGAGTCCGGTGACCGACCTCCCGTTCGCGGGACTCATCGGCGGCCAATGGCAGTGGCTGTTCAATCGCCACGCCTTCGCCGGGAGGCAGGGCCCGGGCCATGGCATCACGCTGGTGCGCAGCGCGGCGCGCGCCTTCGTGGAGGCGCCGCGCGACGTCCTGGTGCGGCGGGCCCTCGACGATCTGCACCGCTTCGTGC
>DATFVU010000341.1:0-2270 GCA_035260145.1 Candidatus Polarisedimenticolia bacterium
GGAAGCGGTGCTTCTATCGGCCATCGATCCCATGCAGGCCGGGTACCTGGAGGCGCGCGTCCGCTCGGGGCTGCGCGCCATCCACTCCGGGGGCCTGCCGGCGCCGGCGGCCGTTTCGATGCGGCCCGTCTGGGCGCTGGAATCGGGGAGCGGCTCATGAAGAGGCGAGGGAAGGGGCACGCCGGCCGGGCCGGATCCTCGCGCGGGCGCATGCGCGTGGGCGTCATCTTCGGCGGCCGATCGGTGGAGCATGAAGTCTCGCTCGTGTCGGCGCGCGCCATCATGCAGGCGCTCGATCCGCGGCGCTACGAGGTCGTCCCGATCGGCATCACCCGTCAGGGCCGCTGGGTGCTGGGCGACTTTCACTGCGCCCTGCCGCCCGATCCCTCGGTCGGCGGTCTGGTGCGCCTGCGCAACGGCGGGCGCGAGGTCGGTCTCGCCTCGTTCTCTCGATCGCCTCTCGGTGAGGCGCATGCGGGAGGGCGCGCACGCCGGGCCGGCCCGGGCCGCCTCGACGTCGTCTTTCCAATCGTGCACGGCACGGGTGGCGAGGATGGCACGCTGCAGGGTCTCCTGGACCTCGCCGACATCCCCTACGTCGGCGCCGGCGTCCTGGGATCGGCGGTGGGGATGGACAAGGCGATGATGAAGGTCATTTTCCGGGACGCCGGCCTGCCGATCGTCGATCACCGGGTCATCCGGAGCCGCGAGCTCGCGACCGGGAGGGACCGTTTCGTGCACGCCGTCGAGGAGTCGTTCGGCTATCCCTGTTTCGTGAAGCCGGCGAACGGTGGCAGCAGCGTCGGCGTCAGCAAGGCCAGGGACCGCGGCCAGCTCCTGACGGCGCTCGACGTCGCGGCGCGCTACGATCGCAAAGTCATCGTGGAACGGGCGGTGGACGGCCGCGAGATCGAGTGCAGCGTGCTCGGCAACGACGAGCCCGAGGCCTCGGTGCCGGGGGAGATTATTCCCGCGAACGAGTTCTACGACTACCGCGCCAAGTACATCGACGAGAACTCGCGCCTGCTGATCCCGGCGCCCCTCACGAACGAGCAGACGCAGCGCGTCCGGGATCTGGCCGTCAAGGCGTTCAAGGCCCTCGATCTCTGCGGCATGGCGCGCGCCGACTTCTTCCTCGACCGCGCGTCGGAGGCGATCTTCATCAACGAGCTGAACACGATTCCCGGCTTCACGCCGATCAGCATGTATCCGAAGCTCTGGGAGGCGAGCGGTCTGCCCTTCCCGGCGCTCGTCGATCGCCTGATTCGACTGGCGCTCGAGCGTCACGCCGAGAAAAAGAGCCTGGTCACGACGTATCGGCCGACTTCGAACGGGCGCCGCACCTTGACAAAGGGCTGACGGCGTTCTATTTTTTGTATCGTCCCGGGGAGGCTGCCGGCCCCGTGGCGCGTCTGTCAACGATGCTCGACACCAACGTTCTGGTCCTCAATCGCCTGTTTCAGGCCATCCAGGTCACCACCGTCCGTAAAGCGTTCTGTCTGCTCTACAAGGGGCATGTGCGCGCCGTCGCCCCCGATTACACAACCTACGATTGGGAGGACTGGGTCGACATTCCGCCGCAGCCCGAGGAAGACTCCATCGTCACGCCGACTCTGCGCATCCGCATCCCTCGCGTGGTCCTGCTGGTGGATTTCGACCGGCTGCCGCGTCACGAGGTTCGGTTCACTCGCAAGAACATCTTCTACCGCGATCGGAACCGCTGCCAGTATTGCGGCGGCAAGTTTCAGACGCGCGATCTGAACCTCGATCACGTGGTGCCGTTGTCGCGGGGGGGGAAGTCGACGTGGGAGAACGTGGTCTGCTGCTGCATCGCCTGCAATTCGAAGAAGGGCGGTCTGCTCCCGGAGGAGGCGGGAATGCATCTCATCCGGACGGCCGTGAAGCCGCGCTGGCATCCTCTGGTCAAGATCTCCTTCACCACCGGGCAGTACGAGGCCTGGAAGAATTTCCTCGACATCGCCTACTGGAACACCGAGCTGCGCGAGACCTAGCGCGCGCCTCGACGCTCTCGACGACCGTCATCCGGCCGTTTTCTTGCAATGCCCCAGACCGTGTGCTAACGTCCGAGCATGTCCTACTGCCGCACGCAATACAGCCCGCAGATCGGCCTCGGTGGCCGAATCACGCCGGGCGTGAAGGCGCTCCTGATCGCCAACGTGTGCGTCTTTGGGCTCCAGGTGCTGGCGCAGCAGTTCGGCGGCGCCGATCTGGTGGCGCAGTTCGGGCTCCTGCCGAGCCGGGTCATCCAC
>DATFVU010000342.1:0-2891 GCA_035260145.1 Candidatus Polarisedimenticolia bacterium
CGGGCGCATCACCCGCGTCGCGCTCAGGGCGCGCAGCCAGGTGAAGGGAAGCTATATGGTCGGATTCAGCGTCGACAGCGAGTGGAAGATCGCCGAGATCGAGGTCCTGGAGAAGGACGCGGGCGCGGGCGCGGGCGCGGCCGCGGCCGCGAGCGCGCCGGCGGACGGCGAGGCGCGACCGTGACGGCGGAGACGCGGCGCGGGACGCTCAGCCTCGTCCTGGCCGGCGGCGGCATCACCGGGGCCATGTACGAGTTCGGGGCCCTGCAGGCGCTGGACCACTTCTTCGCCGGCTCGTTCCGCGTCAACGATTTCGACCTGTTCGTGGGCACCAGCGGCGGCGCCGTGGTGGCCGCGCTCATGGCCAACAACATCCCGCCGGGCGAGGTGGGTCGGGCGATCATCCACAACACCGACCATCCGCTGAATTTCAAGCAGGACGACATCCTGGAGATCGACTGGAAGGAGATCCGGGCCTCACTGATGCGGGCGCTCAGGGTGGTCCCGGCGCTGGTCCGTTTCTACCGCCGCAACCCCAAGCTGTTCTCGATCGCGCGCGCCATCTACGCGCTGGAGGAGAACATGCCGCCGGGGATCTACGCGCTGAACAAGTACCAAGCCTACCTCGCGAAGCTCCTGACGCGGCCGGGGAGCGTCAACTCCTTCGAGGAGCTGCGCAAGGAGCTGTACATCCCGGCGATCCACCTGGACATGGGGCACCGCGTGCTGTTCGGCACGCCCGGATGGCGCGACGTGCTGATCTCCGACGCCATCGCGGCCTCGTCCGCCCTGCCCCTCTACTTTCAGCCGGTGACCATCAAGGGGCTGGACTTCGTGGACGGCGGCGTGGCCAGCGTGGCGCACCTCGACATCGCCGTCGAGCGGGGCTCGCGTTTCCTGGTCCTGATCAACCCGATCATCCCCCTGCGCAACAATCCGGAGACGGTGCGCATCCCGACCTTCTCGGGACACTGCGCCCGCATCCGGGAGAAGGGGATCACGTTCGTCGTCGATCAGACGCAGCGGATCTCGGCGCGCGAGAAGCTGAACCTCGGCCTGGAGCGCTTCCGCGCCCAGCATCCCGAGTCGCGCATCTTCCTGATCGAGCCCCCCTGGACCGATTCGTTCATGTTCATGGAGAACATCCTGAACTATGGCTCGCGCGTCGCCATGCTCAACTACGGCTACCGCTCGACCGCCCGTCATTTGCGCGCCCACTTCGACTCGTACCGGCAGGCCTTCGCGGCCTACGGGATCGAGGTCTCCCTGGAGGGGCTGCAGGAAGACAATCCCTGGGAGCCCACCCCGGCTCTGGCCGTCCCGCCGGAGGCGCCCGAGCCCGAGGCGGCGGCGCCGATCCAGGAGGGGGACGCGGGGGGACGGAACGAGACGGCGGCGTAACCCGTCCCCGTCCCCCTCTTCCAGCCGCGCCCCTTGCGACCCCTTGCCGCCGGCATTAGATTCCGGGACGAGCGCGCCCGCCGGTGCGACGGAGGTCCTTCCTGGAGAACATCCGCGATCTCGAGCTCTTGATCGCATCGCGCCATGCCCTCGTGGCCATCGAGAGCCACGAGGAGGAGCGGGTGCGCGCCGTCGCCGCCGAGGCGGCGGCACGGCAGGAGCTGCCGTTCTTCGAGTGGAAGATCACAACCGGGCTGGTCCGCGCCGGCGCCGGCGACGGGCTTCCCGAGACCGACAAACCGGAGAAGGCGCTGCGGGCGGCGGCCGTCATGCGCACGGAAGCGGTCTATCTCTTCTACGACCTGAACAAATTTTTCGAGGACCCGGCCGTCCTGCGCCTGCTGCGCGACATCGGCGAGTCGTTCGGCTCCGATCGCCGCACCCTGATCCTGTGCGCTCCGGCGATCGATCTCCCCGAGGACCTCACGGCCTGCACCGCGCGCATGCAGATCGAGCTGCCCGACGTGGCCGAGCTGCGCGAGCTGACCGTGCGCACGCTGCGCGATCTGGGCGCCCCCCGGCGCATCAAGATCGACCTGTCCGTGCCCGAGCTCAACCAGCTGATCGAATCCCTGCGCGGCCTGACGCTGGGCGAGGCCCAGCGCATCCTCATGGCGGCCGCCCTGGACGATCTGAAGATCGACCGCAACGACTTCAAGCACGTGCTCGACCGCAAAAAAGACCTGATCGCCAACGACGGGGTCCTCGAGCTTTATCCCCAGGACGCCACGCTGCAGCAGATCGGCGGCCTGGAGAACCTCAAGGCCTGGCTCAAAAAGCGGGGCGCGGGCTTCACTCCGGAGGCGCGCCGGCACGGTCTGGAGCCGCCGCGCGGTCTGCTGCTCCTGGGAGTGCAGGGGTGCGGCAAGAGCCTGAGCGCCCGGGCGGTCGCCAGCGAGTGGGGCCTGCCGCTCCTGCGCATGGACGCCTCGTCGCTGTACGACAAGTTCGTGGGGGAATCCGAGAGAAAGCTGCGCGGGGCGCTGCGCACAGCCGAATCGATGGCTCCCTGCGTTCTCTGGATCGACGAGATCGAGAAGGGGATCCCGGCCCGCTCAGGATCCGAGGCCGACGGCGGGCTGGCGCGCCGGATCTTCGGCGCCTTCCTGTCCTGGCTCCAGGACAAGAAGCAGCCGGTGTGCGTCGTCGCGACGTCCAACGACATCCAGTCGCTGCCGCCCGAGCTTCTGCGCAAGGGACGGTTCGACGAAATCTTCTTCGTGGACCTGCCCGGTGAGGCGGCGCGCCGCTCCATCCTGGCCGTGCATCTGACGAAGCGCGGCCAGGACCCGGCCGCCTTCGATCTTCAGAGTCTTGCCGCCGCCAGCGAGGGGTTCAGCGGCTCGGAGATCGAGGCGGCGATCGTGGCCGCTCTGTACTCGGCCTTCGCCGACAAGACACCACTCTCGTCGCCGCACATCCTGGCCGAG
>DATFVU010000343.1:0-10198 GCA_035260145.1 Candidatus Polarisedimenticolia bacterium
CGGATCCGGGTTGCGGTCGGTCTGGATCTGGACGTCGCCGAAGTCGTTCGCCATGCCCGGCGGCAGGTTGTACCAGTTGCTGTCCATCATGGCGGCGATGTGGTAGAACGAAACCTCCAGATCGCCGAGGCCCGGTGACGGAGTCAGGTTGATCGGGTTCGTCATGAACGCCGCGAGCTGACGGAACTTGACTGTATCGCGCAGCTTGTCCGCCGGGTCGAGGTGGTAGCCCCAGTGCAGGGAGTTGTTCCCTGACTTCGCCTGCCCGTCGTTCACGGGCGTCATGTGCGGGCCGGAGTTGGGACAACTCGCCTGGGGGCCTCCCGGCGGGCAGTGAATGTGCCAGTCCATCTCGTTGTCCGGATCGATGACGCAGCCGTTGTCGGCCGGCGGGATGTTGAACCCGGCGCAGCCGATGCCGGCGAGAACGTTGATGCCGCCGGGGGCCGTGCCCACGGTCACCCCGATCGTATCGTTGTGAACGCCCGCAGTGTTCTGCACGCACCCCGTGGGGCCCGCGGGATCGGGGCCCGTGAGGGTCTCGCAGCGGCTGTCGACCTGAAAGAGCCCGTCCAGGTCGCGATCGAGATCGAACGTCTCCTTGATGATTCCATCATCCGAGTTGCCGGCGATGTTGTCCAGTCCGGCCACCTTGGGCGCCAGGCCTCCCGACGGAACGTCGAGGTCGAGGGGGATCTGGAAGGTTGACTTGCCGCCCACTCCGACCGCCTGGTTGCTCGAAAGCGAAACGAAGAAGTCAGCCCGCACAGGGTCGGTCGCGTTCGTGGTGCTCACCGTCGGCGAGACGACGAACTCGAACTCCCCCGGGGCCCCCAGATCGCTCGTGAGGACACTCCCGTGCGCCGGGATCGACGGAACGAACACCGTCCCCTTGGTGATGCAGGAGATGTCCGAATCGCCGCTTCCCAGGATGAGGGTGACGTTCGTGATGTTGATGTCGCTGTTGTTTTTCACGGTCACGCCCAGGCGCACCTTCTCGCCCGCGTCGGCGAAGGAGTCGTCGTCGCCGTCGCCGGTGTGGTTGCAGGTGCCGCCCGCGGGGCACTCGGCGTTGCCGATGCAGGCGGTCAGAGGCGCGTTGCTGCAGACCCTCGGGTCATGGGAAGCACCGGGCAGCACGATCAGCTGCGGCAGGGTCACCTTCCTGCAGGAGATGATGGTGTTGAAGGTCACCACGTCGTCCGGGATGCCGTTGTTGTCGTCGTCGAGAGTCTGGGGCGGATCGCAGATGTCGCCGCGGCCGTCCTGATCGGTGTCCAACTGGCGGAACGTCCCGGGGATGATCGGCGGATTCGAGATGTTCGGGCAGTCGTCCACGTTATCCGGAACGCCATCGGCGTCCGCATCGTCCTGCACCGTGCCGCAGGTGCCGTTGTTCGTCACGCTGGTCCTCATGCAGGTCTGCGGCGCGATGCCGACGCAGGTCCCCTGGGCTCCCGTGCAGTCCGATTGTGTAACGCACACAATGGACGTGTTGACGCTGCAATGGCCGGCGGGTGGGCAGGTTCCCGCGCCGGCGCCGGTGCAGAAGACCTCGTTGGTGAGGCTGCAGGTGCCGTTGGTCAGCGTGGTCGTGGTGGGATTGCCGCAGTCGCCGTCGCAGGCATCGCCGATGTGGTCGCCATCCGTGTCGCTCTGGGACGGGTTAAAGGTGCGCACGCAGTTGTCCTGCTTGTCGGGGAAGGAATCGCCGTCGATGTCCGTGTTCCCGTTGCACGCCAGACCCTGGGCCGCCCCCCCGGGCCCCGGCACCTGCGCGGGGTTGTAGACATCGGGGCAGTTGTCCTGGGCGTTGACCCGGCCGTCGAAGTCGATGTCGTCGAAGTCGCAGGCATCCCCCACCCCGTCGGCGTCCGAGTCGAGCTGGCTCGAGTTGGGAACGCCCGGACAGTTGTCGCAGATGTCGCCGACGCCGTCGCTGTCGGCATCGGCCTGCGGGGTCCCGGGGTTGTAGTCGAACGGACAGTTGTCCGACGCCGCGGCGATGTGGTCGTTGTCCATGTCCGAGAACGAGCTCTCTCCCATGGTCCCGTCGCCGTCACCGTCGCATTCCGGGTCGATGTAGTAGAACGTCATGTTCGAGTCGGTGACGGTGGTGAACAGAAGATTCGGGTTGTCGAACAGGGCGCCGACCGTGACGTTGCCTTTGAACAGGCCCGGGCTTCCGGAGACCGCCGGGATGGTGAACGACTTCCTGGGGTGCTTCGCCGCGACTCTCCCGGTCTGCACCTCTGTGTTGTCCGAATCGGTCACCCCGAACACGGTGACGCTCGGCTGCGCGGAGCGTCGCGGATCGTCCACGGTGATCTCGACGGTGTCATTGCACTCGTAGATATTGAGCCGGTCCACCGTCAGCGTGGCGCATTGCTGCCCCGCGGGATTTCCAGCCGTCCCGAAGCGGTTGCAGGCCGGCGTGTGGGGCGGCACGAAGGCCCCCTCGTCGACCGGATGCGTCTCGTCCCACTCCAGGACCGGATCATCGAATCCAATCCCGTAGTCGGTGCGGGAGTTATCGTTCTCCTGGGCGAAGAACCCGAAGCCCAGCTCCCAGCGATTCCCCGCCGGGCCGGGCGAGAAGGCGCCGGCCGGCTCGTTCGCCCCGGCGCCGAGGCTCACCTGGATGACGCCGTCGTTGTAGTCCAGCAGGCTGAGGTCGAAGTTGCGCGCCGGACCCGCGTCGGTGTTCTTCTGGCAGCACGCCTGGTTGGGGTCGACGTTGCAGGTGCAGCCCGGGGTGCCGATCACCGGGGCTCCCGGACGCGGGAACGCGGTGAAGTCCGGTCCCGCCACCGGGATCGGGCTCGAGCTGTTCGGGTTGAGATTGCTGGTGAGACCGGTGAACCCGGTCTCGTCCCCCGTGATCGTCCCGACCACCGTGCCTTCGGTCAAAGGCCCGAAGGTGCGCTGCGGCATGGCGCTCTTCGGATCGATCCCCGCCTCGTACTGATTCAGGTCCGCCAGCGCGTAGATGTCAGGGAACCGCACGCCATAGAGATATTGGCAGAGCAGGCAGTTCCGGACGTCGTTGTCCACGTCGTTGTCCAGGTCGATGCTGGCCCCGGCGTAATCGTTGGTCTGGATGTTCACGTTGAGACCGAAGCGCTGGAACTCCACGGTGTAGGGGAACCCGCGCGCGTCGTTGAGCTGGTTCACCTTGGACACGATGGGGGACAGCAGGACGTCGAAGTAGTCCTCGGTGAAGTTCGGAGTCGAGGGGTCATGCGGGAACGGGTAGCTCTCGCAGTTCGCCGCCGCCGGGCTGGGGGAGAGGGGATCGCCGTCGCCCGTGTGCCAGATGCCGGCGCCACCGTTCTGGAACCAGGGGGCCGGGTTCGGGTCACTCTTCGCCGTCTGGAAGCCGCAGATGCCGGTGTGGAACGTGCAGACGCCGCCGGCGCCGCAGTCCGCGTTCGCGAAGCACTGTCTGCCGACAGACGCCACGGGGGCGGTGCAGACGCCGCCTCCCTTGTACTCCCACACCGGGTTCAGGGTGGGGAGGCCCGCGCCGGTCACCTTGCTGAAGCTGTGCCGCACCGGGAACCAGCCGCCGTCGTTGCTGTCGAAGTTCCAGGGCACCTTGTCCACGTTGGGGGTCGGACCGGTCCCCACCGCCAGGATCCCGCGATCCAGACGGCCGTTCGGGATGATGTCCTGCTCGTTGGCGTTCAGGACCCCGTCGTCGTTCAGATCCTCGCCCAGGGTGTTGCTCACCCTGCCGGCGATGGCCGGCGGGGCGGTGGCCGCGACGAACATGGTCGAGAAGGTGATGTCCTCGTCCGGGAAGAACAGCCCCTTGAACGGATCGATCTTGTCGGCCGCGTCGATCTGGAGGTTTCGGTTGAAGTCACGCACCTCGCGGCCGCCGGCCGGGTAGTCGGTCGAGTAGTGCAGCGCCTCCGTGTCGGCGTTGATGACGTGGTTGAACGTGAAGGTCGAGCGCGTCAGCCGCACGCCGCGGGCGCTCCCGTCGAACGTCAGCACCAGGTCCACCTTGCGGTTCGCGACGCTGAGGCCGTTGGCCACGGTCCCGTCCACGAAGATCTGGAAGGTGATGCCCGTCCGCTGGCCGCCCGGAACCCGCCCGATGTTCTTCGGGGAATCGAGCACCTTGATGGCCGGAGCCCCCGGACCGACCGGCGTCAGGGTCGCCACGACGTCGTTCAGATCGTCGGCCCTCTCATAGTTCTGGATCGCGACCGAGTACGAGACCCTCTCATTGGCGTCCAGGAACTGGTCGTCGTCGCAGCCTCCGCCGATGAAGGACGGCTGGTTGGTCCGGCCGCTCGTGTCGATGGCGCCCTGGATGATGTTCGGGGTGCACTGGAAGCGCGCGGTCGCGTCCGCGTTGCGCGGCGCGTCCGTGTAGCGGAGGAAGATCGTCGCCCCGTTGTCCCCCTCGAGAACCCCGTTGTACTTCGTCCCGGGTCCGACTCCGAGGCGGGCGGGCAGCGACACCGACCGGAAGTCCTTGCTGCCGGTGAAGGTCTCCGTGAAGGCGACCTCCTTCTCTTCGTCGAGCACGGCGCCTGTGGCGCTCAGCACCTGGAAGACCGCGTTGTGTTTCACCGCCGACGCGTCGGCCGCGCCCGGGGCGAGGATCGTGGCGACCACCCCGTCCGAGCAGGAATACTGGTACTTGTCCAGGCGCGCCAGGCTGCCGGGGAGGGTGTGGGGAGAGCTGTTCCAGGTCTGCGACTGACCGGGGGCGAGCACCGGCCCCGCGATGACTAGCGAGAACGGCTGTCCGCCGGCATCCAGCAGGCCGTCGCCGTCGGTGTCCTCCAGGGTCGTCCCCGCCGGGAAGGTGCAGGTGTTCCCCGTGTCGCACTGGGCGTTGTTGACGCAGAACCTGGGAGGCACAACGGTGGTGCAGGTGCCGGTCGAGATACGTCCGTTGCCGTCGGCGTCCTCGTTCGCCCCGCTGATCCCGGTGATCTGTCCCGCGGTGAATCCCCCCGCGCCGCGCCGCACGCGGACCTTCCAGGTGCCGGTCGGGATCTGGTTGCCGCCGTTCGGCAGGAACGGGTTGACGAGCGTCGTCAGGTGCACCGCCTCGATATTGTTGTGAAAGTCGTGCACCGCCGGATCGATCGACCCGCGGCTCTGCGACCACTGTCCGATCTGGATCGGCTGGCCGAAGATGTAGACGTTGCCGTCGTAGACGACGTTGTCGCCCGCGGTCGCGATATTGTTGTCCGGCCCGGGTGATTCGACCTCGAGGTCGAGGTCATTGACCAGGGCGCCGCTGCCCTGGTTGGCGATCGTGCCGAGAGTGGCGCTCGGCGGGTCCGGCCAGCTCAAGGCGACGCGCAGCTGTCCGTTCTCGATGAACTGCCCGGAGCAGGTGCCGGCGCCGGGTCCCGTGCAGCAGGCGGCCGGAGCGCCGGCGGCCGTGCACCGGAAGTTGGTGCTCAGCGTGACGCTGTTGACGCTGTTCACCACGAGAGACTTTTCGACGCAGCCGGCCCCCGTGGCGCAATTGATCGGCGCCGTATTGTTGATCGGCGGCTCGCCGGTCCCCAGCATGTCGTACACGATCAGTCCCGCCGCCGGGTACTCGATGGTGTCCGGCGCGCCGATTCCGCGCGTCGGCGGGTAGTTCGCGATCGGCAGGACCTGGTCCAGGACGGGACGGCCGTACCCCTGGGAGTTGTTCCCCATCACACCGACCACGACGCCCGACACGGTCCCCATGTTGGCCCCGCGGCTGTTGCCGAGGAGCTTGTCGTTCTGGGTGGTCTCCTGGCTGGACGGAATCGTGATCTGGTTCAGCACGTTGGCGCTCGCCACCAGCGCGGCACGCACCAGGCTCCCCGACACCCGGGGCATCCGATCGGCCGTCTGCCGCGTTGCCGTGGGGTAGAACCCCTGGGCGAAATAGTCGCGGATGACGGCGCCCGCGGCCGTGGCGAACCCGGAGGCGAAGGAGGTGCCGTAGTTCTGATCGTCGATCTCGTTCTCGACCGGCGCCAGATTGTCGTTGTCCTTGCTGCGATTGGTCGCCGCCGACTGGAACAACGGATAGCCGAACAACCCGGAGCCGTCGACGCCCACCGTCATGATCAGGGGCGCCGTGCGCAGCGAGGCCTGCGTCGCCGGACCGTGGGAAGTGATGTTGTAGTCGTTCTCCTCCTGGTTCAAGGTCCCGCTCTCGGTCCAGATGTCGTCGAAAGTGGCGCCGACCGTGACGCTATTCTTGGCCGTCGCCGGCGGCGGCATCTGCATCGGCCGCTTGACATCGGCGGGCGGGCAGGGCACGGCGCAGTCATCCGCGTCCGTGCCGTCGAAGTAGTCCGGCCAGATGGTGTTGATGGTCGGGTCGCCCGGATCCGTTCCCTGACTGCCGACCGGGCTGAACACCATGTAGTCCCGGTTGTTCACCAGGAACGTGTCGATCTGCTGCGCCTCCAGCGTGTACAGCCCGTTCTGGGGATTCTGCAGGAGGTTGTCGAAGGCCGGGACGCCGAACGGCAGGACCTGCAGGTGCACTTCTTCCGCGCCGCCCACGATTGCGCTGCAGGCGCCGGTGCCGCCGGTCTTGGGGCAGATCGCCATGTTCAGGCGATCGCTCAGGTTGCCCGGGTTGACGTTCCCGCCGACCTCGACCAGTTCCTGGTAGATGCAGAGGTTCGGGGCCGCCGCGTCCTGCATGATGATGCGCGAGCCGCGCGCCAGGGCGTCGAGGCTCAGGTTCTGGATCGGCACGCCGTCCGCCGGATCGATCGCCTTGGCGTAGCTGATCCCGAAATCGCCCGGGGCCCCCGCGATGATGCCCGCCACGACGTTGCCGTGCGTGGTGGAGCCGGACAGGAGCGAGTCGCACGATTTCCCGTCGTCCCCCGCGTTCTGAATCGCCTGGATCTTTCTGTGGGTCGACGACCCCAACTGGTGCAGCGGATCGCCCACCACGCTCTGAGTGTGCGAGAAATGGACCGCATCGGCCGAGATGCCGTTGTCGGTGACGGCGACGATCTGCGGCGGAACCTGTGCGGTCCCGTTGTTGTACTTCTGCAGGCGGCAGACGCCAGTGGGGGCGCAGTCGGCGTCGACCGTGCAGGTCTTGGTCGGGATATCCGTGCAGAGGAGCGCGCCGCTGCCGCCGCCGTCGATCCCGAGATCGTGGAACGGCCGCGACACATTGAAGCTCTCCTCCGTGTTGCCGATCATCAGGATGGTCGGCACCTCGGAGTTGTTCAGCACGAACTCGGGAGCCTCGGTGGCGAACTCGACCGACTCATCGTTGGCCAGCTTCGCCAGATCGGAGCGCTTCGCCTTCACGCGCAGGACCTGACCATCGATGCTCGCCACGCTGACGTTCTCCCGGCCGAGGATCTGCTGCAGGCGATTCTCCGCCGCGGCGGAGTCCTCGCCGTACCACAGCTTGACTTGAAGCTCCAGGACCGGGCTCTGGGCCCGGCTCTTCTGCAGGAACGGCACCTGGCCGATCAGGGGATCGAGTCGATAGGCTCCGTAGTGCACCCCCGTCGCCTCGACGAAGGGCTGCGCGGCCAGCTTGGCAAGATCCGCCTCCTTGCCCTTGACCAGGATGCCGCGGTCCGGCACCTGCCCCACGATCCGTCCGTACTTGCCGGCCTCGGCCGCGATCTGGTCGTACCCCATGCTCTTCAGGGAGGCAGCGTCAATCTGGAAGATGTTCACGCCGTCCTGCAGGCCCCCCTTGCCGTGCCCCTTGAAGCTCGGGCCGGTCGTCTTGAACTCGGCCGGCAGACGATCCAGGGCCGCGGCGGGCGCCTTGAGGTTCACGTAGCCCGCCGACGTGGCGATGAGACCGCGGGGGTTGCGCGGAGTCTCGGGCTTGAAATCGCGACCGAAGGGAGTATTCCCCTCCAGGCGCGATTGGCCGATGAGCACCGGATGAATACGCGCATACCTCTGCATCGCCCTCGCATCCGCTTCGGCGGCAGAGTTCGGCCCATGCGTCAGGCGCCCACTGCGACCCGCCCAGTTGAAGGCGGCCGGAGCGAGCAGCAGCAGGGAGAGCATCACACCCGCGGCGAGGGCGACACGGATCCCGTTACGAAGCGTACTGCGGCTCATCAGAGAACCTCCCGGAATGGGAAGAGGCGCCCTGCAGGGGGCTGAGGCGCCCGTTCAACGGTGAATACTTTTGATTCCTGTGAAGACCAGCAATGACTCGACACTCGGTCCTTAATGTATTTTTCCCCGCACGATCCCGTGTGACACGGACTCCCGGCTCACTTTGGGACGGGCCACACTCGTGAGTTGGCTATCTGATACGGTGTGACGCAGGTGTTGTCAACCAGATTTTTGGCTTATGAGCAGGCGTTTCACGATGGGAAATGCCGATACAGCAAACACCCAACCCTCTGGCATCGAAAGGCATCCGGACGCACGACTATCCTTAGTTGCTATTATATCAATGCGATTTCGGTCGTCTGAAGTGGGGATTCGGATTCAACGTCCGTTGGTGCGAACGTAGATCGCCGTGAGGGCCTCTTCGCGCTGCCTCTCCGAATCAACCTCGAGGCGGCGCACTCGGTCGCGCAGCTTCGCGGCGCGGTCCTGGTCGCCCACCCCCTTGAGATTGACCCGGACGTTGAGCACCGCCCCGCGCAGACCGGCGTAGGCCAGGAGCGCGGCCACCCCCACGTCGCTGACGGCGTTGACGTTCCCCTTGTCGGCCAGCTCGGTGCACGCCGCCATCAGCGCGGCGCAGGCGTCGGCGATCGCCAGGGGCGTCTCGATGGCGAACAGGTTGGCCCTTTCGAGCGCCTCGGATCGGACCCGCTTCTCGGCGTCGGTCCCCTTCGGCAGGCGCAGGGCGCGCATGACCTCGTCGAACGCCTCGGCGTCCCGGTCGACCAGGGCGAGCAGGTCCTTCCGAAGCCCCTCGGCCCTGCCGCGGATGGCGCCCACCGCCTCTTCGTGCTCGCGATAGCGCTCGCGCCCGACCGTGAGGTTGCACATCATCTGGACGAGCGCCGCTGCCATCGCCCCCGCCTGGGCCGAGGCGCTGCCCCCGCCCGGCGTCGGCGTCCCGGCCGCAAGCGCTTCGGTGAACTGTTCAAGGGTCATTCGGGAAAGCATCGCCTTACCTCCGCGCAGCCGCCGCACCACGGTTTCGATCCACTTGCGCAGGGCGCGACCGACTGTCGGCATGGAAATTTACGATCCACCGCCCGGAGTGTCAAGGGGCGAATCTGCTGGAAGCCTTGTCAGTAGCGACATTGCCGGAGGCGGCCCGCCACGCCTCCCCGGCCAGGACGCCGTCCTCGACCACGGGACGGCCGCTCTTCACGACCGTGCGGCAGTGGTTCACGCCGAAATGGTAGACCAGGTGGAGGTGACCCGGAACGTCGAGCACCTGCGCGTCGGCCGCCTTTCCCACTTCGAGACTGCCGACGCGCGAGCCCAGCCCGAGGGCGTGGGCGGCGTTCAGCGTCGCCGCCGCGATCGCCTCGGAGGGCGACAGCCCGAAATCGAGGCAGGCCATGGGAAGGATCGCCGGCATCGCCTCGGTCGGGCAGGTGCCGGGATTGAAATCGGTCGCCAGGGCCACCGGCACCTGCGCGTCGACGAGCCTTCGCCCGAGTCCTCCGGCCCGGGAGCGCAGGAAGAAGGCGGCGCCCGGCAGGAGGACGGCCACCGTCGAGGAGCCCGCCAGGGCCCTGATCCCTTCCTCGCCCGTGTGTTCCAGGTGGTCGGCCGAGGCCGCGGCGAGCCGCGCCGCCAGGATCGCGCCCCCTGAATCGTCGAGCTGATCGGCGTGGACGCGCAGTCCGAGACCGTGCCCGGCCGCGGCCCGGAGAATCGCCTCCGCCTCCTGCGCGTCGAAGGCGATCGCGTCGACGAACACGTCGCAGAAGCGGGCCAGATCCTGCCGGGCGATCTCGGGGAGCATGCGCTCGATGACCTCGCGCACGTAGGCGCCGCGGTCGCCCCGATGCTCCGGTGGAACGGCGTGCGCCCCGAGAAACGTCGGCACGATGTCGATCGGGTGAATGCCGTCCAGCGCCTTCAGCGTGCGGAGCTGCTTCACCTCGTCTTCGAGCGTCAATCCGTAGCCGCTCTTCGCCTCGATGGTGGTCGTCCCGTGCAGAAGCATGCGGTTGAGGCGCCCCTTGCCCAGCTCGATGAGGGTGTCGGAGGAGGCCTTGCGCGTGGCCTCGACGGTCGCCAGGATTCCGCCCCCTTC
>DATFVU010000344.1:0-2452 GCA_035260145.1 Candidatus Polarisedimenticolia bacterium
GATTTCGCCGTCTGGTGCTCGTACAAGTACCTGAACGCGGGGCCGGGGGCGGTGGGGGGCTGTTTCGTTCACGCCAGATCCGGCGACGATCCTTCCCTGCCCCGTCTGGCCGGCTGGTGGGGTAACGACCCGGCAACCCGCTTCGAGATGCGCCCCGAGTTCGCGCCGCGGCCCGGGGCCGACGGCTGGCAGATCAGCAACCCGCCGATCCTTTCGATGGCGCCTCTCCTCGCCTCCCTGGAGGTCTTCGACGAGGCGGGCCTCGGGGCGCTGCGCGCACGCTCCGAGCGGCTCACAGACTATCTGCTGGTGCTTATCGACGCTCTCTCGAGCCCGCGGATCGAGGTGATCACCCCGCGCGAGCCGAGGTGGCGCGGCTGTCAGGTCTCGCTGCGCGTTCGCGGCGCCCCGCGCGACCTGGCGGAGTCGCTGTCGGCCTCGGGTGTTGTCTGCGACGTCCGCCGGCCGGACGTCATCCGCGTTTCGGCGGCCCCGCTCTACAATCGCTTCCATGAGATCTGGCGCTTCGCGGACATCCTGGCGAAACACGCATCATGAGCAAGGGCGCGGTCGTTCTCGTGGGAGGAGGACTGGGAGGGTCGCTCATGGCGATCCTCCTGGGGAGGGCGGGGTACGCCGTGCGCGGCATCGAGATGCGCCCCGACGCGCGCGCCGGCCCGCCGCAGGGCGGACGCTCGATCAACCTGGCCCTCTCCGCCCGCGGACTGCACGCCCTCGAGAGGGTCGGCCTGGCCCGCGAGATCCTGAGCCTGGCGGTTCCGATGCGTGGGCGGATGATTCATTCGCAGGACGGTCGCACAGCGTTCCAGCCGTACGGCACCTCGGACGACCAGGTCAACAACTCGGTCTCCCGCGCGGACCTGAACATCGCATTGCTGAACGCCGCGGAGCGCCTCCCGGATGTCCGATTCTCCTTCGGGCAGAGGGTCCAGGCGGTCGACGTGAAGAGCGGGGAGGTGACCGCTCTCGACACCGCGACCGGCGCCGCCCGGACGATTCGGGGCGACGTCGTCATCGGCGCCGACGGCGCCTTTTCCGCGGTGCGCCGCCAGCTCGCGAAGCAGGATCGATTCGACTATCAGCAGGCGTTCCTGTCGCACGGCTACAAGGAGCTGAGCATCCCTCCTTCCGGCGACGGGGGATTCCGGATCGAGAAGAACGCCCTCCACATCTGGCCCCGCGGCGGATTCATGATGATCGCCCTTCCGAACCGCGACGGATCCTTCACCTGCACGCTGTTCCTGCCGTTCGAGGGGGAGAACGGCTTCGCGGCTCTCACGACGGAGGCGGACATCAGGCGCTTCTTCGATCGTCATTTCCCGGACGCCGTTCCCCTGATGCCGGGCCTCGCCGAGGAGTGTCTGACCCACCCGACCGGCTCGATGGTCACCATCCGCTGCCGACCCTGGCACGGCGGCGGCCGCGTCGGCCTTCTCGGCGACGCCTGCCACGCCGTCGTGCCGTTCCACGGACAGGGGGCGAACGCCGCCTTCGAAGACTGTCTCGCGCTCGACGAGTGCATAAGGCGGCACGCCACCGACTGGGGGGCGACCTTCGCCGCCTTCGAGGAGATGCGCCGCGAGAACACCGACGCTCTGGCCGATCTCTCGATCGACAACTTCGAGGAAATGAAGCATCACACCGGGTCGCGATTGTTCCTGCTGAAGAAGGCGCTCGAGAAGGGGCTGCACCGCCTCTTCCCCTCCCGGTTCGTGCCGCTCTACATGATGATCTCCTTCACGCTCATTCCGTACGCCGAGGCGCGACGGCGCGCCCGGAGGCAGGCGCGGGCCCTGGGTGCCGCGGCCGCCTGCGCCTTGATCGCGCTCTTCCTCCTCCTGGTCTGGCTGTCGCGGGGGTGAACCGATGGAACTGACGTACGCCCGTTACCTGAAGCTCGATCGGCTCCTCGAACTGCAGGAGCCGCAATCGAGCCCGCCCGAGCACGACGAGACCCTGTTCATCATCATTCACCAGGTGTACGAGCTGTGGTTCAAGCTGCTGCTGCACGAGTTCGAGAAGATCGCCCGGGATTTCTCGTCGGGAGATCTGTTCGGAGCGATCGCCACGTTCAAGCGCGTGCGGATGGTCCTCAAGACCCTGGTGGCCCAGATCGACATCCTCGAGACGATGACGCCGATGTCGTTCCTCGCCTTCCGGAGCCGTCTCGAGACCGCCTCGGGGTTCCAGTCGGAACAGTTCCGCGAGCTGGAGTTCCTGCTCGGCTACAAGCGGCCCGGGATGCTGAAGTACCAGCCGGGCGGCAGTGCTTTGCACGCGCGCCTGCAGAATCGCCTGGGAGAGCGCTCGCTCATCGACCACTTCTACGACTTCCTGGAGACCCGCGGTGTCGTGATCCCGGCGCCGCTTCGAGGGCGCGACCCGGCGCTTCCGAACGTGCCGGACCCCGCGATCCAGGATGCCCTGCTGC
>DATFVU010000345.1:0-2557 GCA_035260145.1 Candidatus Polarisedimenticolia bacterium
CCTCGATCGTCCGACCGGGCGTCTCGTCGGAAGCCAGGATGACGCGCAGGGGCGTGTCGCCGCCCGGCGCCGCGGCGCGATGCAGGAGGGCGGGCTCGATCTTCAGATGGCGCGGCGGCTCGCCGAGCCAGGCCACGAAGGGCAGGCCGCGGATCTTCGCCTCGGCCCCCGGGTCGAGACGCACGCGGTAGCCGCGCACTGGAACATAGTCGAGGAGCTGAGCACCGGCGGACTCCAGCAGTCGCCGCTCATCGGCCGAGAGCGGAGCGCGCACCACGGCGACGAGATATTTCCTGCCGCGGGCGCTCGTCTGGATCGGGGCGACGGCGGTGGTCCGCAACCACTCGGGAGCAGCCGGAACCGCGGCGCCCGCTCCATTCGCCTCCGGCCGGAAGATTCCGCCGGCGAAGCGCATCTCGATCGGCTCGCCGGCCTGCGCTTCGGCGGCGCGCGGCCCCGCGAGGGCCTCGGGGCCGCCCGGCTCCGAGCCGGGCAGGACCAGGGAGAGAAACAGGACGATGATCGTTCCGGACGAGGTCTTCATGAGGAAAGAAGGCGCCGAAGGATAGCACGAAGATCACCCCCCGCTCTCTCAGGGGCCGCCCGGGAGGGGAGAGATCGACTCCACCTCCAGATCCGCCTCGTCCTTGAAGAGCCAGCGTCCCCTGATCTCGACCGTCTTGCCGGTGTTGTCGGAGAGCGCCGCCGCGATCTCATGCCGTCCCTGCGCCGCGACACACGTCACATTCCGCGGCGCGTCCATGGCGTCGAGCACCAGGACGATGTGCCCGTCCCGCGCCTCGAGGGTCCCGGTGAGAGTGAATCGGACGTCTTCGGGCACCGGAGTGAATCCGGCGTCGCGGATCGCCTGCGTCATTTTCGCAGGGTCGACCCAGGCCCCTGGCTTCAGGACAACCTGCACGTAAGGAGGATCCAGAAACAGCTTCGCGCTAGCAACGCCACCCTGGCGTTTGAGCCCCTTGGTGAGGCTGAACCCTCAGGTCGCTCACGTCGCGCCTTTGACGGCGAGACGCACCTCCTTGACGTCGGCCATCGCGGGCGCGACGACCGAAGCCGCCAGCAACAGCGCCATGAATGCGTTTCCGAGCCGCGTCATCCAGTCCTCCTTTCAGGCGATCAGAAAAACATCTCCCAGCCGGCGCGCACCTCGTACGGAAAATCGGTTCGCTGATCGTCTCCCGCGCGCGCCAGCGGAACGAAGATCCCGAGACGATATTGGGCATTCCCCTTCGTCACGATAGGGGTCACTTGAATTCCGCCGATGCGGTACGAGTTCTCCGCGGATGCGCCGTCGTCGAGGTGGTCGCTCGCGGCGGACTCGCCGTGAATTCCGAACGCCAGGTTGACCCCCAGGTCCTCCGAGGTGTTGGGGCGCACGATCCAGCGACCGTACGCCATGTCCACCTCGAGCGTGTCGCCTCTCTTGAAGCCGCCTCCTAAATCGTGGCCATAGAAGACGCTGGTCCAGGCGGAATCGACCAGACGCTCCACATCCGTGGCCCAGCCGAGCTCGACGCCGTGCCGGCCGCTGCCCGGCTGATCGCTGGGGAAAAGCCGGGCGCCGTCGGGGGCGGTGCGGTCGTCGTCGCCGGTGGGCATCTTCCAGCCGGCGACCAGCGCCTGGCTTGTCTGGAAGCCGATCTCCTGGCGCAGGTGGAATCGGTACTTCGCGGCCACCATCGTGTCACCGACGCCCGAGACGAGAGCCTCCTCGGTCGCGCCGGCGGTGTTCTCCTCGATCGTCATGTGCATCACCGGAATCGTCACACGAAGGTTCACGAAGCGATTGATGCCGTACTGCAGGCCGTACTCCTGGTCGATGTCCTCCGAGCTTTGTTCACCAGGATCGGGCGACCCGCCGCGTCGAAGGAACCCGATCCGGATCTCGGGATGGAACACGCTCGGCCCGAAGATGGTCGGCGTCTCTCCCCACAGAGGCTCGTGAGCCAGCGCGGGCCTGGCGGAGGCGACCGTCGCCGCCAGCGCCGCGGCACCGATCAGGCCGGACGTTCGCGAGCCTGTTCCGCGGGCGCGCCGCCGTGCGCCCGCCGTCATGGATTCCCCTTTCCGGCGGCGAGCGCCTCCTGAACCGCGCGCTCGATATCCTTCTCTTCGCCCCGCAGGTAGCCGGCGTTGACGTAACGCACACGGCCGCGCGCGTCGAGAATGACCGTCGTCGGATGGGCCTCCAGGGCGTAGAGCTGGCCGATGCGCGCCCCTGGATCGAGAAGGATCGGATAGGTCACGCCGGCCTCGGCGACGAAGCGAAGCGCCTGGTCGCGGGACGGGTCCATCTCCGTGATGCCGATGACCCGCAGGCCGCGGCCGACGTAACGGCGATGGATCGACTCCAGCTCGGGCATCTCGATGCGGCACGGAGGGCAGGCGACGGCCCAGAAGTTGAGCAGGACGACGTGCCCGCGCAGAGCCGCCAGCGACAGCGCGCCACCGTCGAGCCGCTCGGCGGAGAACGACGGCGCCTCGGACCCGGGGCCGAGGACCGGGCCGCGCGGCGATTCGGCCGCTTCGGCGGGGG
>DATFVU010000346.1:0-2469 GCA_035260145.1 Candidatus Polarisedimenticolia bacterium
CGCATGGCGCGGCTCGAAATCGCCCCGCCGCGCCGCAGCCCGCCACGCGCCTTTGCTCATGGCAGCACCCTCGCCATTCGGCGCGGCGAGCAAACCGACTTGCGCACGTTGAGACGCCGCTGCGCCCACCTGGGTGGGCGGAGCGAGGCGAGCCGAGCCGAGGTTCGCGCAGCGAGCCGGACGCGTCCCCGGCGAGCGCAGGGTCGGCGCCACAACTGGGGAGCATCCCGGAGACCTCGGTCGGTCGCGCGCGAGGGGCTGGTGTAGACTGGTTCATCGCGTCGGAGGATGGGAGCATGGTGAGCAGGCGAACGGGCGCGCTCCGTCGGTCCGCTCCGGTCAGGGCGGTCCTGTCGGGGCTCTGCCTTCTGGCGGGGATCGCCTCAGCGGACGCCCAGACCGATCGCCCTCGGGAGGAGGAGCTCGCGGCGCTTCAGGAGAGAGGGCGCCAGATCGCCCTTTATCTCGGGGCCGTGGACGGGGCGGAGAACCTCATGCGGGCCCAGGGCGGCGCGCCCGCCGATCGGATCGTGGCCATTCCGGATCGCGAGGGCTGGCGCGTCGTCTACCTCGGCCCCTCCGAAGGGACTCCGGCTCCGGCGACCGCCTCGCGCAAGGGGCCCTCGATCGTCGCCGAGACGACCTTCAGCCCCGACTCCGGGGAGTTCGGAAACCTCAGGCCGCTCGTGCCGCCCAAGGTCGCCCCGTCGAACATCCAGTCGTACGTCCGCTGCCTGGAGGAAGGCGAGAGCGCGACGCTGAGCCGGCCGGACGGCGGCCGCCCGCTCAAGGAGGCGATCGTCCGGGAAAGCGACGGAACGTTCAGCGTGTACGTCATCTCGCAGCGCCCGGAAGAGGCGGTGCCCGCCCCGGTCGCCGGGCGCGCGGAAAGCGCATTGCTCGGACGCGATTTCCTGGTCAAATTCGGGGTGAACGGCAAGCAGCTGTTGACGACGGAGAGGCTTCACGAGAGCGTCGCCACACTGTCGCTGTTTCCCAGGGCGCCTGGCGCTCCGCTGGTGCACGAGCACGACAAGGGGGATCTGCCGACGCCGACGGACATCGCCCTGGTGCTGCGGTATCCCGTTCTGGCGCCGCTCCTGGTGCTGACGCCGCGCTTCATGTTCCGCGTCGACAAGGCGGGGACCGTGACCTGGCTCGGAGCGAATCCGAATCCGAAGCCTGCCAGTAGCGCCGCTCCGCCGGGGACGGGCCGCCCGTGAGCGCGGCGCCGGCCCGGCACGTCGCGCTGTACGACGGCGACTGCGAATTCTGCATACGCTGGCGCGACCGCATGATCGCGCGCGACCGCACCGGAGCCATCGAGTGGGTGTCGGTCCACGAGCCCGCGGTCTCCTCGCGTTTCCCCGGTCTCGATCGCGACGACGCGATGCGTCAGATGTGGGTCTACGCCCCTGATGGAACGGTTCATAAAGGGGCCGAGGGCTGGCGGGTTCTGTTCCGCCATCTCGACGGACTCTCGTGGGTGGCCGTTCTGTACAGGATCCCGGGGTTCCCGTTCGTGATGGATCGCGTGTACCGCGCCATCGCCGCGCGGCGCTACCGCCTGTCCTGCCGCGATGCGAGCTGTCGCAAGCCGGACGCGGGCGCCCGGCGCGGCGGGCGTGCGGCCGGCGGGCCGCGGGGCCTCGCCGTGGCGCTCCTCGTCCCGGCTCTGTGCGGTGCCCTCGCGATCTCGGGGTGCGCGGAGAGCCGGCCCGATCCGATCGTCGATCGCCTGGAGGCGATCGCCGATCCCCAGTCGACGCAGGTGGTCCTGGCCCTGTTCGAAGCGTACGGCCCGTACGACGCCTGGAGCGTCCATCATAATGTCGAGTACACCTACCGCTTGCAGTATTACGGCGGCCGCGAGGAGCCCCAGGCGACCGCGCGCCAGATCCACCGGATCGATCTGGGGCCGGGGGATCGCGCGTTCTCGCAGGACCTCGACGGGGCGTCGCCGCAGGTCGTGCGGGTCGCCGGCCGTTCGATCGACCTCGTGAGGTCCGGCGTGCCGATCACCGATCCGGCGCAGCTCGAGTTCCCGCGCGCCTTCATGCGCGTCGCGCGCTGGACCTTTCTCCTGCCCTGGAACCTGATCGACGGCGAATCGAGCCTGCAGTATCTCGGGGAGCGCACGCCGCCGGCGGCCGGTCGCGTGCCGTCCGACGCCTGCGATGTGGTGCGCCTCACCTTTCCGCCCAAGGATGTCGCGCGGAAGGACGACTGGCACGATATCTACGTCAGCCGCGTGAACCACCTCATCGATCGGATCCATTCCTATCGCGGCGAGGACCGCACCTACTGGGTCTCGATCTGGTCCGAGCACAAGACATTCGACAAGGTGCGCGTCGCGACGCGCCGCACGGCGCATGCCTCGGACGTCACCGGCGCGCTCGGCCCGCTCGAGGCGGTCATCGAGTATTCGGACGTCCATTTCGACGCCCCGTTCGGCGAGGAGGTCTGGAG
>DATFVU010000347.1:0-2125 GCA_035260145.1 Candidatus Polarisedimenticolia bacterium
CGCGGGGCGGCTCCCCGGGGAGTCCGGGCCGGCCGGCGCGCGGCGCCTCCCTGACGACAGCCGGCACGGCGGTCGCGATAGCGTCGGGCCCGGAGCGGCCCGCCCCGAGTGCCGTGGACGCCCTTCTCGACAGCCCGTTCATGCGGGCCTGCCGCCGCGAGCCGACCTCGGTCACGCCGATCTGGCTGATGCGCCAGGCGGGACGCTACATGCGCGAGTACCGCCAGATCCGCGCCCGCCGCTCGTTCCTGGAGATCTGCCGCGACCCCGACCTGGTGACGCAGATCACGGTCTACGCGGTCGAGCGCCTCGGTGTTGACGCGGCGATCATCTTCGCCGACCTCCTCCTGCCGGTGCAGGGGACCGGGCTCTCCCTCGCCTACACCAAAGGGGAGGGGCCGTCGATCGATCCGCCGCTGCGCACGCGGGAGGACGTGGATCGACTGCGCGAGCCGGATCTCGAGGAGAGCGTCGGCTACGTCTTCGAGGCGATCCGCAGAACGCGGGGCGCGCTGCCGGCGAACGTCCCCCTCCTGGGGTTCGCCGGAGCCCCGTTCACTCTCGCCTCCTACATGATCGAGGGGGGCGGCTCGACGCACTACGTCAAGACCAAGTCGTTCTTCATGAAGGACCCGGCCGCCTGGCACGCCCTTCTCGAAAAACTTTCGCGCACCACGATCGCCTATCTCAACGCGCAGATTGCCGCCGGCGCCCAGGCGGTGCAGCTGTTCGACACCTGGGTCGGCTGCCTCGAGCCGGCGGACTACCGGGCGTTCGTCCTGCCGCACACGAAGCGCGTCCTCGACGCTCTCACGCCCAAAACCCCGGTCATTCACTTCGGCACAGGAACCACCGCACTCCTGCCACTGATGCACCAGGCGGGAGGCAGCGTCATGGGGCTCGACTGGCGGGTGGATCTCGTGCAGGCGTGGACCGGCCTGGGGGACGTCGCCGTCCAGGGCAATCTCGATCCCACCGTGCTGTTCGCGCCGCGCGACGAGGTGAAGCGTCGGACGGTCGAGCTTCTGCGGCGCGTCGGCGGACGGCCCGGCCACATCTTCAACCTCGGCCACGGTATTTTGCCGCACACGCCGCTCGACAACGTCCTCGCCCTGGTCGATGCCGTTCACGCCTGGGGAGGGGCGTGAATGGGAACGGAGGGTCGCCACGACTCGATCCTGCTGCTCGCCTTCGGCGGCCCCGAGCGTCCTGAAGACGTCCGGCCCTTCCTGGATCATGTCCTCGAGGGGAAGCCGATCCCCAAGGAGCGCTACGAGGAGGTCGTCCGTCATTACGAAGAGGTCGGGGGCGGCTCCCCGCTGAACCGGCTGACGCTTCAACAGGCGACAGCACTCCGCGATCGACTCGCGAGGGAAGGCCCTCCGCTTCCCGTGTACGTCGGCATGCGGCACTGGGACCCGTTCATCGCAGACACCCTCGCGGCCATGTCGCGCGCGGGGATGCGCCGGGCCGTCGGCCTGGTCCTGGCCGCGCATCGCTCCGACGCCTCCTGGGACGCCTATCTGCGGGCGGTGGACGAGGCGAGGAAGCGCCTCGGCCCTGAGGCGCCCGCCTTCGACTACGTCGCCCCGTGGTCCGATCATCCCCTGTTCATCGAGGCGCTGCGCGACCGGACGACCGCCGCGATCGAGTCTGTCCCCGCGGCGCGGCGCCCCGCCGCAAGGCTCTTGTTCACCGCCCACAGCATCCCGGCCGCGATGTCCGAGAGATCCGGATACGCCGCGAGCCTCACGCGCACGGCGACGCTTCTGGCGGGGGCCCTGGAGCCCCACCCCTGGTCGCTGGCCTACACCAGCCGCAGCGGCCGTCCCTCGGACCCCTGGCTCGAGCCGGACGTCGGCATGGCACTCCGCACTCTCCGGAGCGAACGCGTGTGCGACGTCGTCGTGTCGCCGATCGGATTCGTCAGCGACCACGTGGAGGTCCTGTACGACCTCGACATCGAGGCGCGCCGGACCGCCGACGATCTGGGAATCGGGTTCTTCCGGGCCCGCACCGCGGGGGATCACCCGTCCTTCACCCGCATGCTGGCCGCGCTGGTGCAAGAGGTCGTGGCGCGGGCATGAGCGCACTCCACGTCGTCGTCGCCGGCGCGGGGGTGGCC
>DATFVU010000348.1:0-4286 GCA_035260145.1 Candidatus Polarisedimenticolia bacterium
CTCGGCCACGCGACGGCGCACCTCACCCGCCTCGAGGGCCTTCTGCGGGTCGCTCCCGGGCCGACGGTCGACCAGGAGACGCGCCGCCTCGACCGTCCAGTCGTCGCCGCGTTCGCCCTCCGGCGCGCGCAGCGGCTCTTCCCGCCGGCCGGCCCTTCGCCGCGCCAGATCCAGGCACTGGTTCGTGACGATGCGCAAAAGCCAGGTCCTGAACGCGCACTCCCCCTTGAACTCGCGGATCGAACGGTACGCCTTGAGAAAGGCCTCCTGGTAGATGTCACGCGCCTCCTCCTCGGACCGCGTCATCCGCAGCGCCAGCCGCAGGACGACCGCGTCGTGCAGGCGCACCAACTCCTCGAACGCTGCAGCACTCCCCAGCTGCGCCTCGGCGATGAGATCCCTCTCGTCCTGCGGCGGCACGATTCTGAGCATCTCCTGCGCCTGCATCTCTAAAAGACGTGCAAGACCCCGGAATGTGAGCAGGATAATCGCGGGAGAGGGCGGCGACCAGCCCCGGAGCTTGTCCTAGGCGGCTTCGAAGAGGCGGGCGTAGACGTCGTGGTCGGAAGGGCTGAAGACCACGAACCGCACCTCCTCCAGTCGCTCGTGGCCCCTCAGGAATTCGATGACGGAGTCGTAGGCGATGCGCGCGGCGCGGTCCACCGGGAAGCCGTAGATCCCGGTGCTGATGCAGGGGAAGGCGACGGAGCGGGCGCCGACAGCGATTGCCCTCGACAGGCTGTTGACGTAGGCGTTTCGGAGCGCTTCATCCTCGCCGCGGCCGCCTCCGTGCCAGACCGGGCCGACCGCATGGATGACGTGACGGGCCCGCAGGAGCCCGCCGACGGTGACCACCGCCTGGCCCGTCGGGCAGTTGCCCTGGCGCGCCACGATCGCCTTGCACGCCGCGAGGATCTGCGGCCCGCCGGCGCGGTGGATCGCCCCATCCACCCCGCCGCCCCCCATGAGGCTGGAATTGGCCGCATTGACGATCGCGTCGGTGTCCTGGACGGTGATGTCCCCCTGCACCAGGACCAGCCTCGATTTCCCCACGGTGCGCTCGATCATCACCCTCCGCCTCACGCCGACGAGGGGGCCCGAAACCCTTCCGGAGGGGACCGCTAGTCCCTGATCAGGGTGCGGCTCTGCTCGCGCATGAACTGCGTGACGTAATAGGGGCCGCCCGACGACTTGCCTGACGAGCCGCTCCCCTTGAAGCCGCCGAACGGATTGATGCCGGGCCAGGCGCCGGTGGTGGCCCCGGCGCGGCGGTTGACGTAGACGACGCCCGCCTCGATCCGATCGAAGAACTTCTTGATCTCCTTCGCGTCCTTGCTGAACAGGCCGGCGGTGAGACCGTACTCGGTCTTGTTGGCGAGCTCCATCGCCTCCTCGAACGAATCGACCTCCCAGAGGCAGGTGATCGGCAGGAACATCTCCTCGCGCGCCAGCCGATGATCCTTGGGAAGCCCTGCGATGATCGTCGGCCTTACGAAGAATCCATGCTCGTACGGCTCCCCCTTCAGAATCTCCCCTCCGGTCAGGACCCGGCCGTCCGCGCGGCCGATCTCGACGAACCTCGCATACTTCTCGTGCGCCGCCTTGTTGATCACCGGCCCGAGCCAGTTCTCCTTTTTCACCGGGTCCCCGATGGCGAGCTTTTCCGTCTTGGCGACCAGGAGATCGGCGAACGCCTTCGCGACGGATTTCTGAACGTAAATGCGCGAGCAGGCGCTGCACTTCTGCCCCTGCAGACCGAAGGCCGATCGCATCACCCCGTCGGTCGCCGCCTCGAGATCGGCGCTGGCCGTGACGATCGCCGGGTTCTTCCCCCCCATCTCGGCGATGCACGGCTTGGGATAGTCGCGTGAGAATTTCTTCTGGATGTCGAAGCCGACCTCTTTGGAGCCCGTGAACAGAATCCCGTCCACGCCCGGGTTCGTCACCAGCTCGTCCCCGACGCTTGCACCGGGCCCGGTCACATAGTTGAACACGCCGTCCGGCAGGCCCGCCTCTCTGTAGCATTCGGCCAGCACGCGGCCGGTCATGGGCGTGTCGCTCGCCGGCTTGAACACGACCGTGTTGCCGCCCAGGAGCGCCCCCGAGGAGGGGCCTCCCGAAAGGGCCATCGGGAAATTGAACGGCGAGATGATGACCCAGACGCCGTAGGGGCGCAGGAGGTCGCGGTTGTCCTCCTTGTCGGAGAGCCGGTCCATCGGCTCTTCGTAGCCCTGATGCCGCTCCATCTGGTCGCAGTAGTAGTTCATCAGGTCGGCCGTCTCCTGGCCGTCGCCCATGGCCTCCAGACGGTTCTTGCCGACTTCCATGCTCATGAGCGCGGCGATGTCGAAGCGGCGCTTCTCGATGACGGAAGCGGCCTTGCGGACGAAGGCGATGCGCTCGCGCCACGGCAGGTCGCGCCAGCCCGCCTCGTAGGCCTGGCGCGCCGCCTTGATCGCAGCCTGGGCGTCGACGCGCGTGCCGCTCGCGAACCGGCCGAGCACGACCCGGGTGTCGCTCGGGCAGGTGTCGGCGAAGGTCTCCTTCGCCTCCACGTCACGGCCGCCGATGATCTGGCCGTAGGTCTTCCCCAGTGTGGCCCTGACCCTCTCGATCGCCTCGTCGTACGCCTTGTTGAACTCCGGCGTCTGGCCGGCCGCCAGGGTGGCGTAAGTCACCTTGGGGGCGGCCGATTTCGTGTCAGCCATCGTCGCTTTCCTCCGTGTCGATGCGCCGCATTGTAGCGCATCCGCGGCGGCCCCGTCAGGGCCTCAGGAGGGCGCGCGCCGCCTCCTTCAGCCGGGGGTCGGTCTCCCTTGCGATGTAGGCCTCGATCACCTCGCGCGCCGCGAGGCCCGCGATCCCCACGATGGAGCGTGCGGCGCTCTCGCGAACCTCCGGAGCCGGATCGGCCAGCGCGGCCCGCAGCGGCGGGATCCCCTGGCTCAGCCCAAGCTCCCCCAGGGCCTTCGCCGCGGAGAGCCGCGCGTAGGTCCCTCCCTCCCGCAACGCCGCCGACAACGGGGCCAGGGCGAGGTCGTCGCCCACGCGCCCCAGGACCCGCACGGCGCTCTCCAGCCGGAGCCCGGCCGGCTGCTCCGCGGTCAGCCGCGTCACCTCCTCGAGGAGGAGCGGCTGCGCCCTCCTCCCGAACTGCGCGGTCGCCTCGACGGCCGCGTCCCGCACAGACGGGACGGGGTCGCCCGCGAGATCGAGGAGCGTCCTCAGCCCCGACTCGTCCCCCAGGCGGCCGAGCGCCTGCGCCGCGAGACGCCGCACTCCCTCGTCCGGATCCGACGCCGTCCTGAGGATCGGTGGAAGGCTGCGCGACCCGGAAAGGAACGACAGCTCGTAGACCGCGTCGCCGCGCACGGCCGCCTCGCCGCTGAGCAGATCGCGCCTCAGGGCGTCGAAGTTGTCGCGCGGCGCCGTGAATCCCCCCACCGTCTTGACCGTGATCTCCGGCCGGCGGACCTCGACCCGGATGCGGCGCGTGCGCTTCTCGGCCCGCTTCGGATCGATGTCGTAGGCGATGTAATACTGCCCGAGGAATTCCTCTCCCAGGCGCGCGAACAACGTCTCCAGATCCCCGCCGGTGAACAGGAGCCGCCCGCCGGTCTCCTCGACGAACCCCTCGAACGGCAGCCAGGACATGACGCTGAGGCCGGGACGGACGCCGTACACCGTCGTCTGCGTCCGGAAACACAGCCGGATCAGGTCCTGCAGGTAGAGGGACTGGTAGACCGATCCCGCCCGATCGATGTCGTTGTCGAGACCGTCGCTGACCACCAGGATCACCTTCCGCCCGGGTCGCTCGCGCAGATCGCGCAGGGTCTTGTCGATCGACCGGAAGATCGAAGTACCTCCGGTGGCCGTGCCGATTCTCTTGAGAGTCTTCTCGGGATCGCCCGGATTGTCGGTGAAGCTTTGCAGGACGGTCAGCTCATCGTTGAATTTGGCCACCATGATCTCGTCGCCGGGGCGCAGCGAGGCCAGCAGGGACTGTGCGGCCTCCTTCACCTTCTTCACCTGTCCCCCCATGCTGTAGGAGAGGTCGAGGAGCACCGCGACGGACAGCGGGCGATCGCGTCTCTCCCCCTCGGGCCCGAAGTCCGCGATCGCGTACTCCTCGCCGTCCTCGAGCACGCGAAAGTCCGCCTGCGTGAGGCCGCGCACCGGCCGCCCCTGGCGGTCGACTACCGTCACGGTCAGGCCGACCCGGAGGTACGGCCGATCGACGACGCGGACATATTCGCGCAGCCCCGTGGGGCCGGCCGCCGGCTGTG
>DATFVU010000349.1:0-2882 GCA_035260145.1 Candidatus Polarisedimenticolia bacterium
TCGAGCCCCGCACGCGCCAACCTCGATCTCCTCAACAACATCTGGATCCCGTTCCACGACGACGCGGAGATCGCACAGCCGAACGAGGTCTACCGCACCCGCGACCGGCTGAAGCGCTTCGAGGGCTGTGACAACGTGCTCGAGAACATGGTGATCACGCCCCACGAAAGGCTGGCCTCCTGCTGCGGGCTGACCTTCGAGCACATTCCCGAGATGAAGGTCGGCGACGCGCGGACCCGGCCCCTGCGCGACCTCTACGACAGTCAGCTCGAGGACTTCATGAAGATCTGGATCCGCGTCGAGGGTCCGGAGAAGATCTTCTTCTTCGCGACGCAGAAAGACCCCGACATCCCTTTCCCGGACGGGGCGACGCACCCCTGCCAGACGTGCGCCGCGCTGTTCTTGAATCCCCGCGTCCGCAGGGTCCTTTCGGAGCATTACCTCGAGAAGGTCCCGGAGGTCATGTTCCGCTATCAGGTGATGCGGACGCTGGAACGGCGCTCCGATCCGAGCTTCGCCCCGGCCGCGGCGGGCGCCCCGGCACCGGCGGGAGGACCGCCGCGTGTCGGGTTCGGCTCATGATGGTCGTCTGGCGGAGACAAGGAGGCTGTCCATGAAACGCAGGACGTTTCTGAAGCGAAGCTCGATTGGATTGTCGGCCCTGGTGGCCGGCGTCGCCGCGATCAAGGGCGCCCCGGGAGCGGCGTCCGGCGCCGGGCGGGTGTACGGCGTTCCCGACAGCGTCAGGCCGCGCACGCCCCTCGAGCACAATCTCCTGCGCCTGTCGATGAGCCGCACCGACCTCCCGCCCGAGGCCTGGCAGGACGTGGCCGCGCTCAGCTTTCTGGCGCGGGACGTCTTCGACAATCCCGGCGTGGCCCGGTCCTTCTCCCGCGATCCCGCCGCCTATCTGAAGACCGTCGGCCTCGACGACGTCCGGCTCGACCCGGAGGCGATCGAGGTGAAGGTGGCCCTGGCGCTCGGCGATCCGGACGTCCGCGGGGCCATCGATCGGGAGGACCCGCGGGGCTTTGTGCAGGCCCTGGAGGCGCGCGGCCTCTTGATGACGCCGCAGCCGTCGCAATTGGCGGAGCGCATCGGCGCGCAGCTCGAGGCGCTCCGGTCGGAGCAGGGGGGCTCGTTCAGCCCGGAGGCCTGCAGCGTGTTCGCAATCTGCATCGCGGCCGTCTGGATCTGGGTGGCGGTCGTGCAGGACGTGGTGGTGGCCGTCGCGGCGGCGGCCGTCGTGAGCGTGTACGCCTACGTCCTGGTCTCGACCAGCGTCGGTGGAGGCGGGGGCGGGCGACCCCGTAAGGGATCGGGCGTGCTCCTGCGGGACCGTCCCACTTTCCAGCTGGCGGGTGCGATGGGCGGCAGCGATTTCGGCGATCGCGTTGCCGAGACCTTCGTCGAGGACAACGTCGAGAAGATCGCCGCCGCGGTCGAGTCGCTTGAGGCCTACCGGAAAGCCGGCGCGCTCCCGTCCGACCGGCTGCGCCACCTGGTGCGCGCCCAGATGCTCCGCCAGCTGCATGGGCACGGGGCCGACTTCGCGGCGTCGCAGTCGTGAGCGCCGTTCTCGCGCCGGACCCGGAGGCGATCCTCCGGGCCTGCGCCGACGGACGGTTCGTGCCGCTCTTCCGCAACCGGCCGATCGGCGAGGAGACGGTGCGGGCCGAGCCGGGCGCCGACGGACGGCTGCTGCTGCGCGCCGAGACGCGCATCACGATCCGCCGCTTCGACCTGCGTCAGACCGTCATCGCGGCGTTCGCGCCCGACCTCCGCCCGGAGTGGTGCAGGCTCGAAGCCGCTCTCGACTCGGGTCGCGTCGCTCTCGAGGTGGAGATCGGGCCAAACGGCGCCGTCACGCGGCACCTCTCCTCCGGGCGGGAGCGCTCCGGCCGGGTCGAGTTCGATCGACCCCCTCTCCTTCTGCTCGACAACTGCTTCGCCTCGCACGCGCTCGCGGCCCTCGGCGCCGTGCGTCACCCGCAGACGGCGGCCGTCTTCGTGTCCCTGCCCGCCTGCGAAGATCTCCCGGTCACGCGGGCGGGCACCTTGAAAGTTCTCCTGGGAGGTCGCGCCTACGGGCCGCCGACCCTGACCCTGCACCTGACTCCCGACCTCGACGAGCACGTGTGGCTATCGGGCGGCTGGGCCGAGCGCCTGGTCATCCCTCAGACCCTGATGAGCGTAGAATGGAGCACGTCATTCCCGCACAGAGGAGGACCCCCATGATGCACCCGACCCTGTTCACCGCGCCCTGGGACCAGAAGCTGACGCTCATCACCGTCGTGACTTCGGCGCTCCTGCTGGCGGGGACGCTCCTGTCGATCTGGGCGGGCCTCGCCGTGGCCCCCTCCGGGGTCGGCCGCGGGGTCATTCTCCTCGGCGGCCTGTTCGCGCTCACCGCGTTCGTTCTCGGCATCCTGCTGGCGCCGCGCGGCTACTCGATCGACGGCGGACGCCTGCGGATCGATCGCCGTCTCTGTCCGGTCGAGATCCCCCTGGACTCGATTCGGACGGTCGAGCCCCTGCCGGCCGAGAGGCTGGCCGGCTCCCTGAGGACGCTCGGATCGGGAGGCTTCTTCGGGTACTACGGGCGCTTCAGGAATCAGGCGCTCGGGAGCTACCGCATGTACGCGACGCGCGGCGACGGCTACGTGCTCGTGCGCGGGGACGCGACCTACGTCCTGACGCCCGATTCTCCCGAGCGGTTCATCGAGGCGTTGCGGAGCGGCCGCGGGAACACGCGACCCGCGGGGACCGGCGGGATCGGCTCGTGAGATTCGCCGCGGCGGTTCTCATGTCGATCCTGCTGGCGGCGGGGCAGGCTCCGGGCGCAGAGCCGAAGGCCGCGGCCGAGGATCTGGCCGCGATGG
>DATFVU010000350.1:0-2680 GCA_035260145.1 Candidatus Polarisedimenticolia bacterium
GTCGAGGATCCCGCCTCCGCCCCCCGCTCCACCGCCGTCGGGGATTTCGACCGGGACGGCGCCCTGGACATGGTGATCGCCAACTACACCCTTGAAACGGTGACCGTCCAGTTCGGAGACGGGCTGGGCGGCTTCGGCGGCGCGCCGGAGCTCTCCGTCGGGGACGCGCCGCAGGCGGTGGTCGCGCGGGACTTCAACAAAGACGGTGTCCCCGACCTGGCCGTCGCCAACACCCTCGACAACTCGGTGTCGATCCTGCTCAGCGACAGGATAGGCGGATTCGTTCCAGGCCCTTCGATCGCCAAGGTGTTCGAAACGCCGGTCGCTCTGGCGGCCGACGATTTCAACCACGACCACAATGTCGACCTCGCGGTGGCGAATCGCTTCGCCACGGTGGACCATTTGAGCATCCTCCTCGGCGACGGCGCGGGCGGCTTCGCGAGCGTCCAGGACCTGACGCTGCCCAGAAACCTTCCCGTCTCCCTCGCCAGCGGCGATTTCGACGGCGACGGCAATGTCGATCTGGTGGCCGTGCACGAGACTCGATTTCAGCTTGCGGGGAACCGGGCCAGCGTTCTGCTCGGCCGCGGCGACGGCACCTTTGTCACACACACAACGCTCGCCGTGCGCGACGAAGCCGGCGTCGCGGGCGTCGGTGATCTGGACGGCGACGGTCGTCAGGATCTGGCAATCACCAACCTCGCCAGTCAGACGGTTCGTGTCTTTCTCGGCCTGGGCAACGGGGATTTCGTCCGCCTGACACCCGATATCGACGTCGGAGGCTCCCCGGTGTCCATCGCCGTGCGCGACCTGGACGGCGATGGTCATCCCGACCTGGCGATCACTCTGCATGGCAATGCGAGCGTCACGACCCTGCACGGGTCCGGAGATGGGACATTCGTCAAGCTGATGCCGGATGTCGACGTCGGAGACGGGCCCGCGGGCGTCGCGATCGGCGATTTAAACGCGGACGGGCTGCCCGATCTCGCCGTCTCCAACAGCTTGAGCGATTCCATCAGCCTGCTGCTGGGCACAGGCGGCGGTCGGTTCGTTCGCACGGCAGACCTCACGACCGGCAGGCAACCGCTGGACCTCGCAGTCGCCGACTTCGACGACGACGGCGCGCCGGACATCGCCGTGACCAACTTCGCGGACGACACCGTGGTCACCTTGTTCAACCAGCTCGTGGACCGCGCCGACCTCAACGGCTCCAATCGGGTCGACGGTTTCGACGTGGCGCTCATCGGCCGACTGATTGGAACAAGGTCGACAGACCCCGGCTACCGTCGCAGCGCCGACGTCGACCTGAACGGTACGATCGACGGGAACGACCTGAGTCTCTCCGCCAACCGGTTCGGAAAGCTGAACAGGGAGGCGTCGCCGCTGAGGGCGACGCTGAAGAATCCGGTCGCATCCGGTCCGGACACCGTCACGCTCCAGGAGGAGGCGATCGAGGGGGATCGCCTTCGAGTCCGCGTTCTGGTCGATGACAGCAACGATCCGGCGAGCGCCGCTGATTTCGCCGTCACCTTCGCGCCCGACGAACCTTCCGCCGGCCAGGTCCTGGAGCTGGTCGGATACGACCCCGGAACCTATCTCGCGGGCGGAGTCGCCCAGTTCATCGGGGTGAACGCGCTGACTCCCGGCCGCGCCGAGATCAGCGCCCTGCGCTTCCCGCCCCGCGATGTCGTCGGGACGGGACCCCTGCCGCTGCTCGATCTGATCTTCAGGGCGCGCCGCACCGGCACGGCCCGGCTCGCGTTCGAGCCGTTCGGCCGGGCGAGTCCGGCCCTGTTGTACGTCGACGGCTGTCCCGATCCGACGGGCTGTCTCGTGGCCGGAGTGAGCTTCGATCCGGGGAGCGTCACGGTTCAGGTGGACGCCTCGGCCGGCGGCCCCCCTGGGCGCCGGATCGGCTTTTCCCCCCCGGCGCTCGCTTTCGGGGACGCGCCGGTCGGGACGACGGCGCGCCGGACGCTGCGGCTCTCCAACTTCGGCTTCTCCGAGCTGCTGATCTCGGCGGTGAGGTCAAGCGCGCCCGAGTTCACGACGTTCCTCGGATGCGGCACGACGTCGGCTCCCCTGTCGTGCCCCGCCGTCTCGATCCCGGCGTTCGGGTTCGTCGAGCTGCCGGTGGAGTTCGCGCCGACCGCCGCCGGGACCTTCACCGGCGAGCTGCAGATCGAAAGCGACGACCCGAATCGGCCGACCGTCAAGGTCCCGGTGAGCGGGGGCGGGGGCGGCTAGAACGGCGACGGCTCGTGTCCGGCGCGCGACTGCTAACGGGGCTGCAGCGCGTTCAACTCCGCTTGCAGGAACTGCGCGGTCTGGTACCGTCGGGCCGGCTCTTTCTCCAGGCAGCGCAGGATGATCGCCGCGAGCGGCTCCGGCAGATCGGGGCGCAGGGCCCGGGGAGCGGGGGGCGTTGCGGTCACCTGCATCTGCAGGACGCGCTCACGCGACTCGGCGACGAACGGTCTCTTGCCGGTGGCCATCTCGAACATGAGGACGCCGAGGGAATAGAGGTCGGAGCGCTCGTCGCTCGGCTGGCGCCGCGCCTGCTCGGGCGAGGCGTAGTCCGGCGTTCCGAGGAAGACGCCGGACTCGGTCATTCCGGGCACGTCGAGCAGGCGGGCCAGGCCGAAGTCGGCGAGAAACGGCTCGCCCCGGCCGTCCAGGA
>DATFVU010000351.1:0-8613 GCA_035260145.1 Candidatus Polarisedimenticolia bacterium
GTGCGCGTCGAGCCCGGACGCCGCTACCGGCCGAACCCGCCGCTCCGGCCCGGTCCCGGCTACCGGCTGATCCACGAGGATCGCGACCTTCTGGTGGTCGAGAAGGAACCGCGGCTTCTCAGCGTCCCGACGCCCCTGCGCGAGGACGAGGACAGCCTGGTCGAGCGGCTCCTCGAATCGGAGCGGCAGCGGGGCGTCCGCCGCCCCGCGCTCTACGCCCTGCACCGACTCGACTGGGACACCAGCGGACTCCTGCTGTTCGCCCGCTCGCGGCGCGCCTTCGAGGCCCTCGAGTCCCAGTTCAAGACCCGGACCATCGAGCGTCTGTACGTGGCGGTCGCCTCCGGCTCGGTCGAGCGCGACGAGGGGCGCCTGGAGAGCCGTCTCGTGGAGGACAGGAAGACCCTCAAGGTCCGCTCGACGCGCCGTCCCGGAGAGGGGAAGGAGGCGATCACCGAGTACCGCGTGACGGAGCGCCTCCAAGGAGCCACGATCCTGTCGGTCCGCCTGCGCACCGGCCGGCGAAACCAGATCCGGGTCCACCTGGCCGAGGCCGGGCACCCCCTGATCGGCGATCGGAGCTACGGCCGCCCGTCGCCCCTGATTGATCGAACCGCCCTGCACGCCCGCCAGCTTCGTTTCATCCACCCCATCAGCCGCAGGCCGATGGCGTTCGAGTCGCGCCTGCCGCGCGACATGCGACGGCTGATCAAGATGATGCGTCGGGGAATCTCTGCGGCCGGGCGTTGATCTCGGTCGCTCGGGGCGTTATCTTGAAGTATCCTAAGGCGCGGATGGACGCGCCGGAGGCGCCCCGCATGCCCCGCTCGACCGAGACCCAGGGTTCCAGGACGAAAGACTCCGCCGAGGGCGGCGTCGCCGTGAACCATCGGCCCTCCGGCAGGAACACCCTCAGCGTCGTCGATAACCGTACCGGCAAGTCGTACGAGATCCCGATCGAAAACGGCACCATCCGGGCGCTCGCCTTGCGCGACATCAAGGTCGGAGCGGACGATTTCGGCCTCATGACCTACGACCCCGCGTTCAACAATACGGCTCTCTGCAAGAGCCAGATCACGATGATCGACGGGGACCGGGGGATCCTGAACTACCGCGGCTATCCGATCGAGCAGCTCGCGGAGCACAGCACCTACCTCGAGACCGCCTATCTGATCCTGAACGGCGAGCTGCCGTCCCGACAGCAGTACGACGAGTGGGTCTACGAGATCACGCACCACACCTTCTTGCACGAGAACATGAAGCGCCTCATCGAGGCGTTTCGCTACGACGCGCATCCGATGGGGATCCTGGTGAGCACGGTGGGAGCGCTGTCCACCTTCTACAGCGAGGCGAAGAACATCTTCGACCCCGTGGCGCGCCGGCAGCAGGTCGTCCGCCTGATCGCCAAGATGCCGACGCTCGCGGCGTTCGCCTACCGCGCCAGCGTCGGGCTGCCGTTCGTCTACCCCGACAACGACCTGTCGTACACCGGCAACTTCCTGGCGATGCTGTTCAAGATGGCCGAGTCCAAATACCGCCCGAACCCGGTGTTCGAGCGAGCCCTCGACGTGCTGTTCATCCTGCACGCCGATCACGAACAGAACTGCTCGGCGCTCGCCATGCGCGCCGTCGGCTCGTCGCACCCCGACCCTTACTCGTCCGTCGCCGGCGCGGTCGCGGCGCTGTACGGGCCGCTGCACGGCGGCGCCAACGAGATGGTGCTGCGCATGCTGAAGGAGATCGGATCGGTGCGCAATGTCCCGGAGTACATCAAGCGCGTCAAGCAGGGCCAGGTGCGATTGATGGGCTTCGGGCACCGCGTGTACAAGAACTACGATCCGCGCGCCCGCATCATCAAACAGATCGCCGACCAGGTGTTCGACGTCACCGGCCGCAATCCGCTCCTGGACATCGCGCTCGAGCTGGAGCGCATCGCGCTGCAGGACGACTACTTCATCAGCCGCAAGCTCTACCCCAACGTGGACTTCTATTCCGGCCTTATCTACCAGAGCATGAAGTTTCCGGTGGAGACCTTCCCGGTGCTGTTCGCCATCCCGCGCACGGCCGGCTGGCTGGCGCAGTGGGAGGAGATGCTCCTCGATCCGGAGCAGAAGATCGCCCGTCCCCGCCAGGTCTATACCGGCGCCCCGCGCCGCGACTACCTCCCGATGGACGAAAGGATGTAAGACGCGGTAGATTGCCGCGATGATTTCCTGCGGCTCCTGCTCCAGCCCTGTCCCCGGGGAGGCGCGCTTCTGCCCATCGTGCGGCGCCCCGGCGGGGGCCTCCTCCACGCCAACGCGCCTCGATCGCGGTTCCGGGGCGGACGACCGCCTGGACGGCCGGTCCGGCAACGGCGGCGGCCGATTCGTCCCTGGCTCGGTCATCGGGGAGCGCTACCGCATCATCGGCCTCCTCGGCCGGGGAGGAATGGGGGAGGTGTACCGGGCCGACGACCTCCGGCTCGGCCAGCCGGTCGCCCTCAAGTTCCTGCCGGCGTCGCTCGAGAGCGACCCGGAGAGACTGTCGCGCTTTCACTCCGAGGTCCGCCTGGCGCGTCAGGTCGCCCACCCGAACGTGTGCCGCATGTATGACATCGGGGAGACCGAAGGGCAGCACTTCCTGTCGATGGAGTACGTGGACGGCGAGGATCTCGAATCTCTTCTGCGCCGCATCGGTCGCCTGCCGGGGGACAAGGCGATCCAGTTCGCCCGCCAGCTGTGCGCCGGGCTGGCGGCGGCGCACGACGCCGGCGTCCTGCACCGCGACCTCAAGCCGGCCAACGTCATGATCGATGGTCGGGGGCGGGCGCGCATCACCGATTTCGGCCTGGCGGCGGTCAGCGGCCGCGTGAGCGGTCCGGAGGTGCGATCCGGCACGCCGGACTACATGTCACCCGAGCAGCTCTCGGGCCGCGACGTCACGGTCCGGAGCGATCTGTACGCCCTGGGACTGATCCTGTACGAGACGTTCACGGGAAAGAGACCGTTCGAGCGGAGCGAGACTCCGGCGGCGGCGGCGCACGTCCGGGAGAGCTGCACGCTGCGCACCCCCAGCAGCGTCCACGAGGGGATCGATCCGGCCGTGGAGAGGGCAATCCTGAGATGCCTGGAGAAGGAACCGCAGCGCCGCCCGGCCTCCGCGCTGGCCGTCTCGGCGGCCCTGCCGGGAGGCGACCCGCTCGCCGCCGCCCTGGCGGCGGGGGAGACGCCTTCGCCCGAGATGGTCGCCGCGGCGGGCGAAGAAGGGGCCCTGCCTGCGCGGGTCGCCTGGCCGTGCCTTCTCGCAGCCGCGCTCGGCCTCGCCCTCTCCGTCGTCCTGTCCCAGCCGCGCGTCCTGGTGAACCATGTGCCGATGGAGAAGACCCCGGAGGTCCTGGCCGAGCGGGCGCGCGACGTCCTGAAGGGTCTCGGTTACGACGCGCCTGCCAGGGACAGCGCCCAGGCGCTCGAGGACCTGGCCGAATATCTCAGGTACGTGAGGCGTCACGACACCAGCCCTCGGCGTTGGGACGTTCTGGCGTCCGGTCGTCCGGCGGCGCTCATCTTCTGGTACCGGCAGAGCCCCGACTACCTCGCGTCGCGCGGGTTCGTCTCGGTCATCACCCAGGACGATCCGCCGCCGATCGTTCCGGGCATGGCCATGGTCCGCCTCGACACGCGCGGGCGGCTCATCGGCTTCGAGGCGGTGCCGCAGGGGAGCGAGCCCGCCGTGGCGACTGCCCCGCCGGGACCGATGGCCGCGCCGGGGCCGATCGCCCAGCCGGAGCCGACGGCGCAGGAGCCCGAGCCCGCTACCGGCTCCGAGCCGGACTGGTCCTCGCTGTTCGCCCTGGCCGGACTGTCGCAGTCCGATTTCGAGCCGGTGCCGCCGGCCCGCGTCCCTCCCGTGTTCTGCGACCGGCGCGCGGCCTGGAAGGGCCGGCTTCCGGAGCTGCCCGGAGATCCGATCCGATTGGAGGCCGGATCGTTCCAGGGTCGGGTGGCGTCCTTCGCCATCACCGGTCCGTGGACCGCGGAGGCGCACACGGCGGGCGGTCACGCCGAGGAAAACATGCGCATCGTGCTCGTGTTCTCCGCCATGGTCGCGGGGATCGTCCTGGCGCGGCGCAATCTTCGCCTGGGGCGCGGCGATCGGTCGGGGGCGCTCAAGCTCATGATCTACTTCGTGATCGTTCATCTCATCGTCTGGGCCCTGTGGGTGCATCATGTTCCGGATCTCGGCCGGGAATGGATCATCTTCACCACCAACACCGGCTGGACGCTGTTCAATGCCGCGCTGATCTGGCTGTTCTACGTCGGTCTGGAGCCGTACGTCCGCAGGCGCTGGCCCGGCACGCTCATCGCCTGGTCCCGGGTCCTGACGGGGCGATTCCGCGACCCTCTGGTGGGAAGGGAGATCCTGATCGGCAGCGTCCTCGGCGCGTTCATCGTGACCATGGTCGGCGTCGGCTCCCGGGCCCCCGCCTGGTTCGGCCTGCCCACCGAGGTGCCGTCCGGCAACAACCTGGTGGCCCTCCTGGGGATCAGGTCCCTTCTCGGAACGGTAATCGACATCCACGTCCACAGCCTGCTGGGCGTGATGCAGGGGCTCTTTCTCTTCCTGTTGTTCTGCGGGCTATTCAGAAAGGAGTGGCTGGGGGCGGCGGCCTTCACCGCCGTGTTCACCCTGGCGATATGCGCGGACTCGGAGAGCCTGCTCGTCCTCGCGCCCTTCATCGGAGTGGGCGTGCTCGCCTTCACGATCGTCATCAGGCGATTCGGTCTGCTCGCCGGAGCGATCGGGGTCCTGTGGCCGAATGTCATCACCGGTCTGCCCACGACGTCGGACCTGACCTCGTGGTATGCCGCTCCGACCCTGATGCTCCTGGTCGTGCTCGGCGGCCTGGCGCTCTACGGGTTCCGCGTCGCCCTGGCGGGTCGGCCTGCGCTTCGCCTGATGGCAGAGGAAGCGGCCTGAGGCGCCCCGGCGTGAGGCGTCGCGCCGCGACGCACCGAACGACGCGAAATGCGGCCTCTCGGCCGCGCGTCCTCTTGTTGTTGCCGACCACCACGTATCGCGCCCACGATTTCATCGAGGCCGCGACGAAACTCGGCGCCGAGACCGTCGTGGGATCCGATCAGAGCCAGGCGCTGCAGGATCTTCAACCGACCCGCGGACTCACGATCGAGCTGCGCGACCCGGTGAAGTCCGCCGATCAGATCGCGGCGTTCGCGGCTCGCCATCCCTTGAGCGCGGTCATCCCGACCGACGACGAAACGGCGGTCGTGGCCGCCGTCGCCTCCGCGAGGCTCGGTCTGCCCCACAACCCGCCCGGGGCCGCGCATGCGGCGCGGCGCAAGGACGAGCTGCGCCGGCTCCTCGAAGCCGCCGGTGTGAGAACGCCGCGCCACGCCGCCATCGGTGTGGGGGTCGACCCGGCGGCCGCCGCGCGCGGCCAGGTCTACCCGGTCGTCCTGAAGCCGACCTTCCTGGCCGCCAGCCGCGGCGTCATCCGCGCCGACACTCCCGATCAATTCACGACGGCGTTTCGGCGGATCGAATCGCTGCTGGCCCGTCCCGATGTCCAGGAAAGAGGAGGCGACGACGCCCGCCGGATTCTGGTGGAACAGTTCGTGCCCGGACTCGAGGTGGCGGTCGAGGGCCTGCTCACTCGAGGCGAGCTACGGGTTCTGGCGATCTTCGACAAGCCGGATCCGCTCGACGGGCCGTATTTCGAAGAGACGATCTACGTCACGCCGTCCCGCCTCGAAGCGGCGGCTCAGCGCGCGGTCACCGCGACCACGGTCGACGCCGCACGCGCCCTCGGCCTGCGCGAGGGGCCGATCCACGCCGAGTTGCGTCTGAACGATCGCGGACCGTGGCTGATCGAGCTGGCGGCGCGCTCGATCGGCGGTCTCTGCTCCCGCGTCCTGCGATTCGGCACCGGCCTGTCCCTCGAGGAAGTGATTCTGGAGCACGCCCTGGGCCGCGACGTGAGCGATCTGCAGCGCGAGCCCCGCCCCGCCGGGGTCATGATGATCCCGATCCCGCGGGCGGGAGTCCTCCGCGGCGTGTCCGGCGTGCGCGAGGCCCGCGCCGTCGCGGGCATCGATGACGTCACCATCAGCGCCACCCTCGGGCGGCCCCTCGTCCCGCTCCCCGAAGGCGCGTCCTACCTCGGATTCATCTTCGCCCGCGCCGACATGCCCGCCGCGGTCGAGGCGGCGCTGCGCGAGGCGCACGGGCGGCTTCGCTTCGACATCGACCCCGGGGCCTGATTCTGCCGTTCGTCGCTCTTGCCATCGATCGCGCCGGTGGCCTATATTTGGGGAAACGGCGACGACCATGCTCAGACTCATTCGTCCTGGCGACGGATCGCTCACCTGTCAGGGACGCCGGTGCGCCCCGTGTGGCCGTCTCCTCCCCTTGGCCATCGCGATCGCCGCCTGCCATGTCTGGGGTCCGGCGGCCTACCCGGCGGAACCGACGAAATTCGAGCGGGACAGGGCGCGCATGATGCTCAACGTCATCAAGAAGGATCTGATCAAGTACTACTACGACGAGACCTTTCACGGCCGGAACCTGGAGGAGATCTTCCAGGCGTCCATGTCCCGGATCGATAAGGCACAAACCCACACGCAGCTCTTGACCGCCGTCGCGATGCCGGTCATCGAGCTGGATGATTCGCACACCACGTTCATTCCGCCGGAGCGGTCCGCGCGCTTTCATTTCGGGTGGTCCATGCAGCCGATCGGCGACCAGGTGTTCATCACCGCCGTCCAGGAGGGCAGCGACGCCGAGGCGAAAGGTGTGAAAAGGGGCGACAGAGTCCTGACGTTCAACGATGGGACGATCTCGCGCGAAACCCTTTGGGACCTGTACTACGCTCATCGGGTCCTGGTGCCGAGCGCGAAGATCCCGCTGTTGCTCCAGAGTCCCGGAGAAGATCCCCGACGCATCGAGGTCGCCGCAAGGGTCGAAGAGGGCAAGGTGATCGTGGATCCCCTGTCGCCCTTCGATCGGGGCGATTTCCGGCGGGCGATGGAGGAGGAGGCACACATCGCGCGCAACAGGCTCATCGAGCTGAGCGAGGATGTGCTGATCTGGAGGATGCCTCAGTTCTTCCTGACGGACACCGACATTCGGACGGCGATGAATCGGATCGGTAAATACGGCGCCCTCATCCTCGATCTGCGGGACAACCCCGGCGGGGCGGTCGAGACCCTAGAGCGGCTGGCCGCTTCCTTCGTGGAGCCCGGAACGAAGGTCGGCGACGTGAAGAGCCGCCAGCCGATCCCGAAGATCGTGGCCCGGAAGACCGGCGACAGGTACGAGGGCCGGGTCGTCGTCCTGGTGGACAGCTGGTCGGCGTCGTGTTCTGAGATGTTCGCGCGCACCATGCAGATCTCCGGACGCGCCAAGGTCATCGGCGACCGCACCATGGGGGCGGTGATGATGTCCCAGACCTACGATCACAGGATGGCCGGCCTGGTCTTCTCCACGAGCATCACCATCGCCGACATCATCATGCCGGACGGCAAGAGCCTCGAGAAGGTCGGCGTCGTCCCCGACGTTCTCCTCCTGCCGACCGCGGAGGACCTCGCCGCCGGACGCGATCCCGTGCTCGCGCACGCCGCCTCGCTCTTCGGCGTCAGCCTCGATCCGGAGAAGGCCGGGTCATTCTTCCCGGTGGAATGGAGGAGGTAATCCGCCATGTCTCGCCTGCGCTTTCGGTGGCTCTCCGCGGCGGCCGTCGTCCTGCTCTCCGTAGCCTGGACCTCGGAGGCGCCCGGGCAGGAGGTGAGCAAGTTCGAGCGTGACCGGGCGCGCATGATGCTCAACATCATCAGGAAGGATCTGATGAAGTACTACTATGACGAGGCCTTTCACGGCCTGTCGCTCGACGATGCGTTCAATACAGCCAACGAGCGCATCGACCAGGCGAAGTCGGTCTCCCAGCTTTTCGCCGGCATCGCCCGGCCCCTGATCCAGCTGGATGATTCCCACACATTTTTCATCCCGCCCGGGCGATCCGCGCGCATCCACTTCGGCTGGCAGATGAAGATGATCGGTGATCGCTGCCACATCACCGCGATCCAGGAGGGAAGCGATGCCGAGAAGAAGGGGCTCAAGCGGGGAGATGTGGTTCTCGAAGTCGACGGCCGCAAGCCCGCGCGACAGAACCTGTGGGGCATGTACTACGTTCATCGCATCCTCGCTCCCCGCACCAGCCTGCCGCTCCTGATTCAGAGCCCCGGCGGCGCGCCTCGCAAGGTCGAGGTCGAGGCCAGGGTCGAAGAGCGAAAGAGGGTCACGCGTCTGACCGACGCCATCGACCTCGGTGACTTCATGCGGGAGGGGGATGACGCCGCCTACCTCTCGCGACACCGTATCCAGGAGGTGGGGGAGCAGCTGGTGATCTGGAAGATGCCGCAATTCGACATGACGGTCGACGAGGTCCGGACCGAGATGAACCGGATCAGGAAGTGGCCGTCGCTGATCCTCGACCTGAGGGACAATGGCGGGGGGGCGGTCGAAACGATGCAGGCGATGGTCGGCGTCTTCGCGGGAGAAAAGACCAAGATCGGGGACGTGAAGGGGCGGGAGCCCCAACAACCGATAGTGGCGAAG
>DATFVU010000352.1:0-2260 GCA_035260145.1 Candidatus Polarisedimenticolia bacterium
CCGCCGGTAGGCCGGTTGGAGCACGCGCGCATCCGTCCATATTTCGGACTCCCACATCGCGCCGCCCGCAGCAAACGTGCCCACCACGGTCCACTCGTTCTGACCCCACTTGAGCTTCGATCCGACGTCCAGGCCCCGGAACTGCCGGAGCGCCCCTTCGCCGACCAGGACCTCGTTCTTCCCCCATTCGAAGACGCGTCCGGCGGTCAGCTTGACGTCCGGCCGCGTCGCGAACGCCGCCGGCTGAACGCCGCGGAGGGGAACGTTGGCCGGCGTTCCCGTCGACTTCTTCGGAACGTCGACGACCACGAACAGCTCGGCGCTGGAGAGGGGAACCGGCGCTTCGCCCGCGACGACGGGCCCGCGAGCGATGCCGGGCGCCTGAGCGATGATCTCGACCGCGTCGCCGAGCAGGACGCTCATCATCTCGCTGTCGCTTCCGGATCGCAGCACGAGGGCGTTGTTGGGCGAGCCCGCGATCCGAAGCGTCTGCCGGAATCCTTCCCCGATCGAGAGCACCGCAACCAGAACCGCCACGACACCCGCGATACCGGCGACGGTCGCCAAGGACGCGCCGCGCCGCTGCGGGATCGTTCGAATCGCCGTCGCCGTGACGGCCATGACTTGCGCGAGCCAGTTCACGATCAAGCCCTCCTGAGGGCGTCGACGATCGACAGCCGCATCGCCTGAAGGGCCGGCAGGATCCCGGCCACGATGCCCAGGAGCAAGACCAAAAGCACCCCCAGGATCAAGTCCCGCGTGGGGAAGTAGAAGATGGGAAGGAAGCCCCCCGTCGGGTCGCCCCCGGCGATCGCCATCGCGCCCAGGCCCAGGCCCATCCCGCCGCCCAAGACCGCGAGCAAGCTCGACTCCGCGAGGACCAGGGCGAGCGTGCGGCCGTCCGAAAAGCCCACGGTCTTGAGCACCGCGAGTTCGGCCGTTCTCTCGCGCACCGACTGGGCGATCGTGTTCCCCGTGACGAGGAGCAGCGTGAAGAAGACCGCGGTCAAGATCCACTGGATGATCGCGCCGACGTTTCCGATCTGATCGGCGAACCCTTGGGCCAGCGCTTTCTCGGTGACGGTCTTCGTCTCCGCGGGGGAGTTCTCGAACAGGGCGTCGATCTTCTTGCCGATCGCGGCGGTCTGTGTCGTGTCCCCGATGCGGACGATGTACCAGCCGACGATCCCCTGGCCGTATTGCCGCGCTTCGTCGAAGTAGTCGTAGTGGAAGAGGAACTGCGTGGTGTCGGTTCCCTTGTCCCCCGTGTAGATGCCGCGGACGTTGAACTCCCACACCTTGCCGCCGTCCTTCTTGCGCCAGAACGTCGCCTGGACGGGCACCCGGTCGCCCACCTTCCACCCGTAGCGCTTCGCGGTCGTGCTTCCGACGAGGACCCCCTCGCGGTCCTCCATCCACGCGCGCTTCTCGTCGTCCGAGACCTTGATCTCGGGATACATGGCCAGGTACTCGGCGGGCTCGATCGGCGCTTGAAACACGCCTTGGAACCCCTTGGACGCGTCCTGGTAGATCCCGCCGAACCACGAGGCGTGCGTGACCAGCGCCACGCCCGGCACACGGGCGATCTCCTCCTTGTACTTGGCCGGGAGGGGCTGAATGATCGAGATCTTGTGCGTCGTCAGCAGGCGGTCGGCTCCGGCGACGTCGACGCCGGCGCTGAACGCGACCTTCACCGCGGCGAGGTATGCAAACAGCACGAACGCCACGAGGATCGAGAGCAGCGTGAAGACCGTGCGCACCTTGCGGCGGCGCAGGCTTCCCCAGAGGAGCGGCCAGAACTTCATGCCGCCGTCTCCGCCAGGATGCCCTTGTCGAGGTGCAGGACGCGTCCCGCCCTCTCCGCGGCCCGCGGATCGTGCGTGACCATGATGACGGTCTTCCCCTGATCGCGGTGGAGCGCCTGGAGGAGATCGAGGACCTCGTCACCGGCCTTGCGGTCGAGATCCCCGGTCGGCTCGTCGCACAGCAAAAGTGTCGGGTCGGTGACGATCGCGCGCGCGATGCCGACGCGCTGCTCCTGGCCGCCGGAAAGCTGCCGCGGATAGTGCTTGGCGCGATCCGACAGGCCGACCAGGGACAGCGCGGTCGCCACCTGCTGCCGCCTGCGTGCGCGCGAGAGCGACGTCAGGAGAAGCGGAAGCTCGACGTTGCGCTCGGCGGTCATCGCCGGAAGCAGGTTGTAGAGCTGGAAGACGAAGCCGACGTGGCGGGCCCGCCAAGCCGTGAGCTTTCCCCCCGG
>DATFVU010000353.1:0-3226 GCA_035260145.1 Candidatus Polarisedimenticolia bacterium
CGACACCGAACAGGCGATCGCGATCGCCGAGTCGCTCCTCAACCCGAGCCCCGCCGAAAAGGCGGACGCGCCGCCCGCGCCCGTCATCCGATCGTTCCTGGGACTGGCCTATCTCCGTCTCGGCGAGCAGGAGAACTGCATCGCCCACCACGGCATCGATTCGTGCCTGGCCCCCATCCGCGGGGCCGGAGTCCACAAGCTGCAGCGCGGATCCAGGGCCGCGATCAAGGAGCTCACCCAGGCGCTCCAGGACGATCCGGACGACCTGAGCGCGCGCTGGCTCCTCAACATCGCCTACATGACCGTGGGGGAGTACCCCGGCAAGGTGCCGCCGCCGCAGCTGATCCCGCCGAAGGTCTTCGATTCCGAGTACGACATCAAACGCTTCTTCGACGCCGCCCCGGTTCTGGGGCTGGCCACCCGCGGCCACGCCGGCGGCGCCGTCATGGACGATTTCGACGGCGACGGGCTATTGGACGTCATGGCCTCCTCGGTGGGGCTGCGCGATCAGCTCCGGCTGTACCACAACGATGGGAAGGGCGCGTTCAAGGAGGTCACGGCGGCCGCCGGGCTGACCGGGGAGATCGGCGGGCTGAACATCGTCCACGCCGACTATGACAATGACGGCGATCTGGACGTGTTCGTCCTGCGAGGCGCCTGGGCGAAGCGGGCGGGGCGCTTCCCGAACTCTCTTCTGCGGAACAACGGCGACGGCACGTTCGAGGACGTGACCGACGAGGCGGGTGTTCTGAGCTATCACCCGACGCAGACCGCCTCCTGGGGCGACTACGACAACGACGGCTTCGTCGATCTGTTCGTCGGCAACGAGTCCGAGCCGGAAGACCCCCACCCCTGCGAGCTGTATCACAACAATCGGGACGGGACGTTCACGAACAAGGCCGTCGATCTCGGGAACGCCGACCTCGGGTACGTCAAGGGGGTGGTCTGGGGCGACTTCAACAACGACGGACGGCAGGACCTCTACGTCTCGGTCCTCGGGCGCGAGAATCTCCTGTTCCGCAACGACGGCAGGCGCGACCCTCCTGGGCCCGCCGGCGAGGACTGGCGCTTCACCAACGTGGCGCGGGATGCGGGGGTCGTCGAGCCGAGGAGCAGTTTCCCGACCTGGTTCTGGGACTACGACAACGACGGTTTCCTGGACATCTTCGTTGGCGGATACGCCTTCACGGACGTGGGCGAGATCGCCAAGATGTATCTGGGATTGCCCAATCGCTGCGACATGCCACGCCTCTACCGCAACCGGGGCGACGGGACCTTCGAGGACGTGACGCACAAGGTGCGCCTCGATCGCCTGGCGCTGCCGATGGGCGCCAACTTCGGCGACCTGGACAACGACGGATGGCCTGACTGCTACTTCGGCACCGGCGAGCCGCGGCTGCAAGTCCTGCTTCCGAACCGGATGTTCCGGAACTCGGAGGGGAAGGTGTTCCAGGACGTGACGACGGCCGGCGGGTTCGGACATCTTCAAAAGGGCCACGCGATAGCGTTCGGGGACTTCGACAACGACGGAGACCAGGACCTGTTCGAGGTGATTGGCGGCGCCTTCGACGCCGACGTCGGCGTCAACGTGATGTTCCTGAATCCGGGGCACGGCAACCACTGGATCACGCTCCGGGTCGAGGGCCGACGGTCGAACCGCGCCGCGATCGGTGCGCGGATCCGCGTGCGCGCGAGCACGCCGCAGGGGAGCCGCGACATCTACTCCGTGGTGGGGAGCGGCGGCAGCTTCGGCGGCAACAGCCTGCAACAGGAGATCGGGCTCGGCGGCGCCACCGCCATCGAGTCGATCGACGTGCTCTGGCCGGCGACGGGCCAGAAGCAGACCTTCCGCGGAGCGGCCCTCGACCGCGTCTACAGGATCGTCGAGGGGATCCCCACGCTGGCGCCCGTGGCGGTCAAGAGCTTCGAGCCCTGAGCCGTCTTTCCCGCACCGTTCGAGTCGTTCGGGTTTAGATGTCGTCCCGGGCCATGAAGCGGGCCTCGATCCTGGCGCGCGCCGCTTCCATCTTCGATTGCGCCGCCTCCAGCCGGGCCCGCACGCTTTCCTGGACGCTTTTCTCGATGTCGCGACTCGAGTCTTCGAGATCTTCGTCCGGCGGCTCCTCGGGCTTCGGCAGGGTGACGGTGACGCTCTGCTCGCGGCGATCGCGAACGATGGTGATGGGGAAGGATCGGCCGCGATGGTCGCGCAGGGCGCCGCGCAGGTCGCCCGAGTCGTCGATCTTCTCTCCGTCCACCTTGACGATCACGTCCCCGGCCCGCAGGCCGGCGCCGTCGGCCGGGCTCCCCTTCCTGACCGAGCGGATGAGCACGCCCTCGCCGTCCTTGACGCCGAAGAAATCTCCGAGCTGTTCGCCGAGTTCCTCGACCGACACCCCCAGGCGGGAGGAGGACGGCAGGCTCTCGAGGAATGGGATGTCCGGCATCTCGATCTCGGGGATCTCGATGGGCGGGATCTCGATGCGCCTGTGGAAGGTCTTTTGATTCTCCTCGCCGTCGTGCTCGCTGACCTTGACGCGCACCGTCCTCGCTTCGCCGTCGCGCAGGGCCTTGAGCGTCACGATGCGGCCCGGCGGGGTCTCGCGCACCATGCGGGTGAGCTGCATCGCCCCCTCGACGCGCGTCCCCTGGTACTCGAGGATGACGTCCTCCTTCCTGAGGCCGGCCTTTTCGGCGGGGCTGCCCGGCGTCACGGCCTTGATCTCGACCCCCGTCTCCTCCTTCATGTTGAGCTCCTTCGCCCGCTCGGAGGTGACGTCGGCGATGCTCACGCCGAGCCAGGAGGCGCCGGACGAAAACAGGATGGTGTGATCGTGCGGCGGCCTGGGCGAGGGCGGAGTCGGCGGCGTCGGGCCGGCCGCGAGAAGGAGCAGACTGCTCAGAATGATCAATGGCTTCGACATGGACGGGACCTCCCGGGTCATGGATGCGTCTTCCTGGCCTTCTGGATCATGATGTGGCCGTCGAGCGTTCGGATCTTGACGAGCGAGCCTCCGCCGGCGATCGAACCCTCTCCGATCTCGACGGGCCGGCCCGCGTCCTCCGCCTCCTGGTAGATGCGCAGAGGGAAATCGCTCTTGATGCGGTTGCCCTGCGAGCGGTCGACGACGGCGCGAATCGTCACCGGCTGCGACTCGGGGAGCGCCAGGGTCACGTCCCCCTGCCAGGTCTGCAGGTCCGAATCGAACAGCAGCCGGCGGGCGGG
>DATFVU010000354.1:0-2853 GCA_035260145.1 Candidatus Polarisedimenticolia bacterium
GCGGCGGCGATCTCCGGCGCCTCCGGCCGGTATAGCCCTTCGTAATACCAACCGAGATGATCGCCGGCCTCGGGGGGAAACGAGGCCGGAACGAAATTCGCGGCCCCGCGACGCAGGTGATACTCCATCGCGGCGCGATACAGGCCGCAGAAGACGACGCGGTCCCCCGGGCGCAGCTGCGGCAGAAGAGCGGACGCCATGATCGGCTCCGGAAATCTCCTCTCGATGGCGGAGGTGAAGCGCAGCGACATCCCGAGAAGTGCCACCGCCCAGACCGCCACCACGAGCGCGGCGCGCCGCCCGCGGGCGATGCGCACGAGCGACCCGCAGGCGACCGCGAGGGTGACCGGCAGCACCAGAATATCGTACCGCCCCAGGAGGTAGATCGGGCGGATGAGCCCGCTGTAGAGCGCCCCGGCCAGGGGCGGTATCGCGCCGTACATCAGAAGGGCTCCGTAGTCCCTGCGTCGCTCGCGCCTCATCAGGGGAGCCGCCAAAAGGCACAGGAGCCAGACCGCGAGCAGGACGCTCAGTGGCAGCGCGACGAGCGGACCCGCCGTCCCGCCCGTGTCGCCGGCGCCGGACGCGAACAGCTGCAGCGACCGGAACGGCAGCTCCCACCAGGGAATCTTCTGGATCATCGCGATGAAGAGATAGGAGGGGTCGCGGACCTGCGCGCGCAGCACCGGGATCCACGGCGCGTAGAGAAGCAGCGCCAGCAGAGACGCGAAGGCCCAGCCGCGGAGGCGATCCCTGCCGTAGAGACAGGCGGCCGCCGCTGAGGCCGGCAGGATCAGGAGCCCCCAGTTGTGCGTGTAGAGAATCGCCGCCAGAAGGAGCGCGTGCGCCAGGAGCGCCCCCCTCCGTCCGTCCTGAAGCCAGGCCAGAAGGCGCTCGGCCGCCAGGGCCGTCAGGAGGGGCAGGAGCGTGTACATGCGCGCCTCCTGCGAAAACTGCACGGCGATCGGCGTGACCGCCGTCAGGAAGGCGGCCGCGACGCCGGCCCCCGGCCCCTCCAGCCGGCGCGCCAGCCGGCCGGTCGCCGGGATGAGAAGCAGGCCACAGAGCACCGAGAGCAGGCGAACGGCCGCCTCACCCTCTCCGAACAGGCGGAGCCAGCCGTGAAGCAGGACATAGTAAAGAGGAGGGCCGGTCTCATCGGCCAGGGAGCGCGCGATCTCCCGCAGCGGCTGCCGGGCGACCGCGACCGAGTACGCCTCGTCCAGCCAGACGGGGTGCCGGAGGAGGCCGCGCAGGCGCAGCCCCGCGCCCAGCAGGATGGCCGCCCCCATGGCCAGCGCCCAGGCGTGAGTGCGGGCGAAGCGGGAGGCGCCCTCGATGATTCGACGCAGCGGGACGATCCTCTACAACAGGCTTTCGAGCGGCACGTACGGCAGGCCCTGCGAGCCGGCGACGGCCTGGTGCGTGACCTTCCCCTCGTGCGTATTGACCCCCGCCCGCAGACTCTCGTCCTTGCGGGCGGCGTCACGAAAGCCGGCGTCGGCGATCGTCAGGACGTACGGCAGGGTCGCGTTCGTCAGGGCGAAGGTGGAGGTGCGGGGCACGGCCCCGGGCATGTTGGCCACGCAGTAATGTATGACGCCTTCCACTTCGTAGGTGGGCTGCGAGTGCGTGGTCGGCCGCGTCGTCTCGATGCATCCGCCCTGGTCCACCGCCACGTCGACGATCACGGAGCCCTTCTTCATCGAGCCGATCATGTCGCGGCTGACCAGCCGCGGCGCGGACGCGCCGGGGACGAGGACCGCTCCGATCAGCAGATCGGCGCGACGCGCCGACTCGGCGATGTAGGCCGTGGTCGAGGAAATCGTCACGACGCGGCCGCCGAAGATCTCGTCCAGGTAGCGGAGGCGAGGCAGCGAACGGTCGACGATGGTGACCCGCGCGCCGAGTCCGAGCGCCATCGTCGCGGCATTGATCCCGACGGTGCCTCCCCCCAGGATCACCACGTCCCCCGGCGGCACGCCCGGAACGCCGCCGGGGAGGATGCCCCGCCCGCCGAGCGTCTTCATCAGATGGAAGGCGCCGACCTGGATCGACATGCGGCCCGCCACTTCCGACATGGGCGTGAGGAGCGGCAGGCCTCCGTGCGCGTCGGTGATCGTCTCGTACGCGATCGCGGTGACCCCGCCCTCGATGAGCCCCTTCGTCAGGCGGGGCTGCGGGGCGAGGTGCAGGTAGGTGAACAGGACCTGGCCCCGCCGGAGCATACCGATCTCCCGTTCCTCGGGCTCTTTCACCTTCAGGATGAGATCGGCGCGGCGGTAGACCGCCGCGGCGTCCGCGACGATGACGGCTCCCGCCGCCTGGTAGGAGGCGTTGTCGATGCCGCTCCCCAGGCCGGCGCCGTCCTGCACCAGGACCGTGTGGCCCGCGTGGACCAGCGCCGTCACGCCGGCCGGCACCAGGCTGACGCGGTATTCGTGATCCTTGATTTCCCTGGGAACTCCGACCTGCATTCGGAAGCCTCGGCCTGCTCCGGCGGCCGCTCCGCCGTCCTAGTTGTTGTCGATCTGGGCCTTCTGCAGCTTGCCGGAGTAGTCGACGTACACGGTCTTCCACTCGGTGAAGATCTCGATCGCGGTCGCCGCCGCGCCCTCGCGATGACCGTTGCCACTGCGGCGGGTCCCTCCGAAAGGCAGGTGGGTCTCCGCGCCGATGGTCGACGAATTGACGTAGGTGATCCCGGTCTCCAGCTCGCGCGCCGCCACGAACGCCCTGCCCACGTCCTGAGTGTAGATCGAGGACGACAGCCCGTACAACGAGTCGTTGGCGATCTCGAGGGCGTCGTCCAGGCTGTCGGCGGCCAGGACGCAGACGATCGGTCCGAAGATC
>DATFVU010000355.1:0-3777 GCA_035260145.1 Candidatus Polarisedimenticolia bacterium
GCCTCCCGGGCCCATCCTGGACCTCTCGGCCGGCGATCCCACCAGCAACTCGATCGTCCTGAGCTGGAGTGCGACGGGGGATGACGGGGACGTCGGAAAGGCCTCGTTCTACGATCTGCGCTACGCCACCGCGGCGATTGACGAGGCCGGCTTTGCGGACGCGACGCCTGTTCCGAACGCCCCGCCTCCCGGGCCGTCCGGCGGGGCGGAGCGCTTCGAGGTCGGGGGGCTGAGCCCGGACACGGTCTACTTCTTTGCCATCAAGGCCGGGGACGAGTGGGGCAACGTCGGACCTTTGAGCAATGTGGCCTCCGGGCGAACGCTTCCACCGCCGACCCTTTCGACCGGCCCCTCGTCGTTCTCCGTGGCGCTGCTCAGCGGGCAGACGACGACGCGCACCCTGACGATCGAGAACGCCGGAGAGGGGACTCTCGACTGGCGCATCCCGCAGCCGGGACAGGCGGCCGCCCCGGCCGGCCGGCCGTTCCCATCCCCCGCTCTCGCCCGCTCCGATTCGCCGGCCGGGCGACCGGCCATCGACGGCCGTGGCGGGCCCGACGAGTTCGGCTATGCCTTCAGTGACAGCGACCAGTCCGGCGGGCCGGCGTTCGACTGGATCGATATCGCCGCATCCGGGACCCCGATCGCCGGTCTGCAGTACGATGACCGGACCTCGGAGCCGATCCCGCTCGGCTTCGACATGCCGTTCTATGGGAAGGCCTTCAACTCCGTGAGCGTGAGCACGAACGGATTTCTGAGCTTCACCAGCAGCCGGGCGGATTATTCCAACCAGCCGCTCCCCAATCCGGTGGCGCCGGAAAACCTGGTCGCGCCGTTCTGGGACGATCTCGATTTGAGCGCGCACGGCAGCGTCGTCTATGCCGCCGACGGCGCATCCTTCACGGTCCAGTACACCGGCGTCAGACGATTCAATGCGCCCGGGGAATGCACGTTCCAGGTCACGCTCTATCGGAGCGGAGAGATCGTTTTCCGGTACCTGTCGATCACCGCCGAAACCGAATCGTCGACGATCGGAATCCAGAACTCTTCCGGGACAGTCGGTCTCAATGTCTCGTTCAATGCCCGTTACGTTCACGACCAGCTGGCGGTCAGGATCGTTCCGCCGGCGCGCTGGATCGCGGTCGCCCCGGGCGCCGGCCGACTGTCGGGGGGGGAGAGTCAGGACGTCACTCTGACCCTGGATGCGCAGGGACTGGAGGCCGGAGGCTACGCGGCCAGCCTGATCGTCGAGAGCAATGATCCGCTGCGTCCGCGCGTCGAGCATCCGATCACTCTGGACGTGACGGGGGCGCCGGCGATCCGGGTCAGACCGGCCCTGCTCGATTTCGGCACCGTGTTTTCGGGATTCGCGCGCACGCTGGAATTGACCGTCGACAACATCGGGACGGAGCTGCTGAACGTCGGGGGGATCACGTCGGCCGACCCGACGGTGACCGCCAACCCCTCCTCCTTCACACTGTCCGCTCGGACGCAGACACGGGTCGCCGTCACGTACGCGCCGGGCTCACCCGGCGTCCTCGACGGCACTCTGTCGATCGCCAGCGACGCGTCCAACAGCCCGAACCTCCTGATCGGCGTGACCGGTCTGTCGGCGCCGGCGCCTCAGATCGGAGCGGCTCCAACCTCTTTCAATGAGTCCCTTCTGACGGGAGGGACGCTGTCGCGCAGACTCACGATCCGCAACAGCGGCGGCAGCGCTCTCCTGGTGCATCTGACGACCGAGGCGAGCGCGGACGAGGGGGCCTCCGGCGCCGCCGCTCCGCAGCCGGAGTGGCTCCGGGTCGCGCCGGCGGACGGTGTCATCGCGCCCGGGGAATTGCAGGACTTCGATCTGTTCTTCGACGCCGACAGTTTCGACGCCGGGGTCCTTGTCGGGGCCGTCCGCATCGACACGAACATCCCCGACCTTCCGCCCTTGAGCGTGCCGGCGACCCTGACCGTGATCGGGGCCCCGAACATCCGCCCCTCCCCGGATCGGCTCGACTTCGGGTCGGCCTACGTCGGGTACGGGAAGAGCCTCGTGCTGACGGTCTCGAACGACGGGCCCGAGCCGCTCGAGGTGGCGCGCGTCGAGACCGACCAGCCCGAGTTCTCAGTGTCGCCTCCGTCCCTGAGCCTGCCGCCGAGGGGTTCGGGTCGGATCACGGTCACCCTGACGCCATCCTCCTCGCGACCCTTCGCCGGAAACCTGGAGGTGGAAAGCAACGATCCGGACAGCCCGTTGGTCGGCGTGGCACTCGCGGGAGTTGGCGTGGAGCCGCCGGTCATCGAGGTCGATCCCCCTGCTCTGCAGGCGACCCTGCGCATCGGAGAGCAACAGACCCGGAGCCTCGCGATCATGAACGTCGGGCCGAGCCCGCTGCAGTTTTCGCTGGGGGTGCAGCCCAGAACGCCGGGCGCCGGCGAACCGGGTGCCCTCGCGACCTGTCTTCCGGCCCGGGTCCTGGTGAATGAATTCGATGGTGGCAGGCTCTCCGCCGTGGATCTGGTGAGCGGCGCCGTGACCGTGGTCGCCTCGGGGCTCGAAGGACCGAATCGCGGCCTGGCCCTGAATGGCGCCGGGACGCGGGCCTACGTGGCGGAGTCCCTGTCGGGAAGGCTGTCGGTCGTCGATCTGGCGACGGGGAACGTGACGCGCCTCGCATCGGGGATGGGTTTCCCGAGCGGAGTCGCGGTCACCAAAGACGAGCGGCTCGCGTTCGTCGCCGAGCGGAACGGAGGGGAGCTGTCGAGGGTCGATCTGTCGGCCGGTACCGTGACTCGAATCGTCTCCGGACTGAAGGAACCGGTGCAGGTCGCTCTCAACGCCGCCGAGAGCAAGGCTTTCGTCGCCGAATTCGCGAGCGGCAAGTTGTCCATCGTGGATCTGCCGACCCGGAGCGTGCTCCAGATCGCCTCCGGCCTCTCCAGCATCAGCGACATGGCCATCAACGCCACGGCCACGATCGCCTATGTGACCGAGTGGGATAGCGGCGAGCTATCGGTGGTCAGCCTGGAGAACGGGTCGATCACGCGCATCGCCTCGGGGTTGAGCAGGCCGGCGGGCATCGACGTCGATCCCCTGGACACGACGGCCTACGTGAGCGAGGCCGGCAGCGGCGAGTTGTCGTCCGTCGGACTATCCACCGGCGCCGTCACCCGAATCGCGGGCGGACTGAGCCTGCCGACCGGCGCGGCCGTGGATGTCCCCGCCGAGTGCCGGGGAGGGTTCCTGAAAGTCCTCCCGACGTCGGGCACGGTGGAGCCGTTCGGGTCGAAGAGCGTGGAGGTTCGCTTCAGCGCGCTCTCCCTGGTTGGAGGGCTTCACGAGGCGGACATCGTCATCGAGAGCAACGATCCCCGGAATCCGGAGGTGAAGGTCCCGGCCGCGCTCACGGTCCTCAGCGAGCCGAGGATCCATGTCTTCGAGGCCGGGCTGGCATTCGGAACCGTGTTCATCGGCGGGCGGGCGACGCGAACACTGACGGTCGCCAACATCGGCACGGATACGCTGGCGGTGAGCGACATCCGGGCGGATGACGGGACGTTTTCCGCGACGCCGTCGAGCCTGACGCTTCTGCCCGGCGAGACCCGGGGGGTGTCCGTGGACTTCGCACCCGGCCGCACCGGAGCGTTCGCGGCGATTCTGACGATCACGAGCAACGATCCCGACCGCCCGCTGCTGCCGCTCGCTCTGAGCGGAACCGGGGTGATGGGGGCGCCCGCCATCCAGGTCTCCGGGACGGCTTTGGATCTTGGGCCGGCGTTCATCGGCGG
>DATFVU010000356.1:0-10717 GCA_035260145.1 Candidatus Polarisedimenticolia bacterium
CGGCAAACTCCAGCGGAGTCGTTCCGTGCGCGCCGACTCCCGGGACCGCGGAACTCACGCAATGTAGGCGATCGCGAAGCCGACCTGGCCGAACATCATCATCAGATACATGTGGGTCCAGGAGGGATGGTTCTCCGAGCGGGCGAGCGCCGCGGGATCCCGCAGGATCAGCCGGGCGGTCCAGCCTCCCCATCCGGAGAGGATCAGGCCCAGCAACGAGAGAAGCGTGCGGTTCCCCGTCAGGACCGGGCCCGGGCCGAACGGATCGGGAAGCCAGGCTCCGATCGGGATCAGGAGCCACGGCAGCCAGAAGAAGGGCGCGATGAAGCGGGCGGCGCGGTCGACGCCCAGACGGATTGGCAGAGTCATGCAGCCGTGCGCCTGGTCTCCTTCCATGTCGGAAAAGTCCTTGCTCGAAGTCGCCCCCAGCAGGAACAGCAGGAAGATCGAGCCGATGTACCAGGGCTCCACGTGCAGGACGCTCGCAACGAGCGACCAGCCCGCCACCTTCAGCAGGCAGCCGCGCGGAATCGCGATGGTGACGTTCGCCCAGATTCCGAACCGCTTGGTTCGTCCCCAGGCCGGATCCGAATAGACCAGCGTGAACACGAGGCCGGCGAGATAGATGAAGAAACACTGATGCTCGGCCAGGGGGGCGGACGCCTTGTCCCAAATCGTCGTGCGCGGATACGGGACCACCAGCCACGTCGGCAGGAGCGCCAGGACATAGAGCAGGGCACCGAAGCGGGCCCCCGCCGCGGTGGAGATGGCTCCCGACGCCAGCGGCCTTTGGGGTTTGTTGTGCCGGTCGATCTCGAGGTCGTGGTACTGGTTGATCACGTTGCTGGCGGCGTTCAAGAGCGCGGCCGTCAGCGAGCCGAGGGCGATCATCAGGAACACCGAGGGCGAGAAGCTGCGCGCGGGATCGGGATCATGCGCCGAACCGAACGCGGTGAGCGCTCCCGAAACGACGCCGAACGTGGGCGGCAGAAGGGTGAATGGGCGGGTGAAGGCGAAGTAGAGGCGCGCCCGTGAGGCGAAGCTTCGGACGGTTGTGATCGCGATCCCGCTCATCGGCGCCGCGTAGGATACTCGGCGCGCCGCGCCCGCACAAATCGACCGCGGCCGGCCGGAGGGCTCTAGGGCTCGCGGACGGACTGAGGCGCCGGTCCGCATCGAGACTGCAACAGCGCCAGGTATCTATCCCTCAGCAGCATCCTCAGGCGGGCCTGGATCTCCGCGGCCGCCGCCGGCAGCACGGAAGGCTCTGCGACCGCATTCCCCGTGCGCCCGCGGGCGTCGCCCGGTTCAAGGAGTCGGACCGCGGGCGCTGCCGCCACCTTCTCCCTCCCGCCCGTCGCCTCCCCCGCCGCCTTCCCCAGGCCCGACCTCGCCAGAGTGAACAACGCCTCCAGATCGGGATCGGGACGCTCCCCCGCCCGCCGGGCGGCGCATGAATATTCTTTCGACGACAGGGCGACCGTGCCGTCCCCGAACACAGAAACGCTGTAGGCAGGGTACTCGACCAGGAGCCGGCTTCCCGAGGCCGCCAAGCCGCTGGACGACAGCGCCTCTCCGTCCTTTCGGAGAGTCGCGTCTCCCATGACGTCCAAATCGGACGGCGCCGCCTCCCGCATGATCTCCGCGGACCCCGCCGGCGCGGAAGCGGCCGCCGGACCGGGTCTGTCTCCCGATGCCGTGCCGGGATTCTTCGATCCTTCGGGTGGCGCTGCGAAGGGCGCGGTCACTCCCCTGGATCCCGGCGTCGCCGCGCTCGGCGGGGCCTGGGCCGCCCGAAAGCGCGAGTCGGGCGCCGACCTGCCCTCCTGTTTCTCGGGAATTGGAATCGGCGCCGTCCGCTCCTGTGATTCGTCGCCCCCTGTCCGCATCGTCCTGGATGGCGTCCGGGGCCGGGACGGCTCCTGGGCCTCCACCGGCGGCGGCGAGGCCTCCCGGTTCAGATCTCGAGCCGATTCCTCCGGGCTCGAGGACGGCTCCGGAGATCCGACCGGGGCGGAGGGACCCTGCCGCAGGACCCACAGCCCGATCACAAGAACGGCGGCGGCCGCGGCGGCGAGTCCGAGCCGGTAGGGCCCGAGCCACGCCGCGAGCCCCGCCCGACGTCGGACCGATTCCGCGTCGAGGGCGCTTCGTATCCGCTGACGAAGGTGGGCGGGGACGGGAGGTGGCGTCTCCCGGACCGCCGCGGCGGCCACGGAACGGAAATCCTCGAGGAGCGCGCGACAGGAGTCGCAGCCGGAAAGATGCCGTTCGATCGACGAGCGGACATCCCGGTCCACTTCGCCGTCCAGATAGGCCGAGAGCAGATCGCGCGGATGATCCTCGCGGGGCGCATTCATGGGGCGTCACCACCGACGCATTGTCGCAGCGCCAGACGCGCACGGGACAGGCGCGAGCGAACCGTCCCCAGGGCCAGACCGGCAAGCCGGGCGATCTCATCGTACGACCTCGCGTCCACGTCACGCAGCGTCAGAACGAGCCGCCAGGCGCCCGGGAGGCGTGACAGGCATTCGGCCAGTCGGCGCATGAGCTCCTCCGCCTCGAGAGCCTCGAGCGGCGTGGGTGAGCCATGGAGGCTCCACCCCGCGGGACCATCGCCCGAAGCGGGCTCGGGGGCGCTCTCGAGGCTCCTGAGGGCGCGGCGCATCTTCTCCTCCTTGCGATCGAGATGGTTGAGAGCCCGGGTGACGGCGATCCGGTGCAGCCACGTCGAGAGGCGGGCATCGCCCCGATAGCGCGGCAAGGCCTGGAAGGCGGTCAGGAAGACTTCCTGCACCACGTCCTCCGTGTCCTCGTGATGACGCAGGATGCGCCAGACCACGGCCCAGACGTGCTGCAGGTGCCGTCCGATGAGCTGATCGAATGCCGCGCGGTCTCCCCTTCGCGCGCTCTCGATCAGGGGCGTTTCGTCCGCGCCCGCGGGCGAGACCTCCGGTTTCTCCACCGTCTCACCGATGTCGGTCTTCGTGGTCGGCCCCCGGGCGGCGTCAGAGCGCCGCCCGGCCGCGCCATCGGCATCGTTCATCGACCTTCCCGTGCATGAGACAGCCCCGACGAGGAAAGGTTCCCGCGTCGCAAGCCGGCTCTAGATCAGGACCGCGAGGCCGATCCCGGAGAGCGCGCCGATCAGCGTGTTGGAGAAGTTCACCGCCTCGTTGTCCATCAGCCCCCGGGCCTCGAGCGTCGCGCCCAGGACCGAATCGGCGGTCGATCCGACGAACGCGGCGACGAGCACGATGGCGGAAAAGCGCGCATCCAGGAATCCCACCGCAACCGCCACCGCGCAGACGGCGATCGCGGCGGCGAGCCCGGCGAGCGTTCCGACCCAGGAGACAGCACCGTTCGTGCCGGGCGCGACGGTCCGGAAGGTCGTGATGAGGACGGGCCGTCCGCCGTAGGCGCGGCCGATCTCGCTGCTGACGGTGTCGAAGGCGGCGGTGGCGTAGGCGCAGACGAACGCCAGGGCGTAGATCCCCGGCGCCGCCGCCGATGCCAACAGGAACGCCAGGAACACGGCGACGCCGCAGTTCGCCAGCGCGTGCCGCGCCGAGCGGGCGCCCTTCTTCTCCTGCGCGATGCCGAGACGCTCCTTGCGACGCAGACCGAAGCGGGTCGTGGCGCTGCCGAGGACGAAAAAGGAGACGAGCACCACGAACCCGCTCCAGCCGGCCAGGGTGAAGGTCATGACGCCGACGGCGAACCCGGCGAGCATTCCAGACCGATCGACGGCTCCGCCGCGGCGGAAGACGACGGCGAGCAACGCGTTCCACGCGACGCCCCACAGGAAGGAACGGCGAAGCGCCGGCGCCGCCTCGAGGAGCACGCGCATGTCCACCTGGACCAGGCCGGCGAGGAACAGGGCGGTCAGGAGCGGGACGGTGAGATTGTCGTCGAGCCGCCATGGCAGCGACTCGATCCAGGCGGCGAACAGCGATGCGGCCATCGACAGGATGGCCGCCTCCAGGGGATCGCGTCCCATCCAGGCGAGAACGGCCCAGGCGAAGGCGAACGCGGCGACGATGAACGCCGCCGAGCCGGCTAATGTCTTGGACCGGTTCCAGGGAATCGGCCGTCGGCCCCAGCGTCGGCCGATCCAGCCGGCCGCGCTGTCGCCGGCCGCCATGATCCCCCACGAAGCACCCGCGATCTCCATGCGCCGGTGGAAAAGGAGAATGAGCAGAAGAACGGCGACGGGATAGAGAACGATCCCCGAGCGCCACGGAGTCTCGATTTCCCCGCGCCGAAAGAGTCTCGGAGCGAAGCGCGGCAACACGAACAGATTGAGACCGACGGCCGTCGCCGCGGCGCACGACGCCTGCAGGGGCGTCAGGCTGGGCAGCAGGAAGGCCAGCCCCCCCATCGCGAGGTGCACCGCTCTGCGCGTCCCCTCTCCACCCGCAGACATCGGTTCTTCAGGCCCTCCCGCTCGGGGCTTCCGCCACGGGTCGCAGGGCGGAAAGCGTCGCGCGAAGCCCCTCGCGCAGCGGCGTGACCCGATACCCGAGCTCGCGGACCGCCCGATCGCTCGAGTAGGCCCAGTGATACCGGAACGTCGCGATCGCCCCGTCGGTGAGCGCCGGAGGCCGGCCGGTCAGTCGAGCCCACGCGCGCATGGCCCTCCCGGCCGCCTCCGCGGCCCAGAACGGAGCCGCCCATCGGGGAGGGTGCAGGCCCGTCAGCTCGTGCAGCAGCCCGAACAGCTCGTCCTGGCTGGCGTTTTCCCCGCCCAGGATGTAGCCCCTACCGGGCGCTCCCCTGTCGAGCGCGAGCCTGTGCCCCTCCGCCACATCCGCCGCAAGGGCATAACAGATCCGGCTCGGCGCTCGACCCAGGCGCACCTTCATGCGGCCCGCCACGTAGTCCCGAAAGAGCCGGTCGAGGAGGTTCCCCTGCGTCCTGGCTCCGGCGCCGTACACCACCCCGGGATAGACCGTGATGATCGGCAGCCCGCTCTCGACTCGCTCGCGCACCACCCGCTCGGCGAGCCACTTGGTACGCTCGTAGTCGGTTCGGAAGCGGAATTCGGTCCGCTCGTGGGTCTCGTCACACGGGTCGGGGCCGGTCGGCCCCAGGGCGCCGATGGTGGACGTGTACAGAATCCGGCGGATGCCCCGGCGCTCCGCGGCACGCAGGACCGCCACAAGACCCTCGACGTTCACCCGGTCGAACTCGCGCCGGTCCCTCACCCACATCTTCACCAGCGCCGCCATGTGGACCAGCGCGTCGCACCCCTCGAGGGCGCGATGGAGAGACGAGGGATCGAGCACGTCCCCCGTGACCGGACGGCAGCCGGACGGCACGCTTCCCTCGCGCCCGCTCCGCGCCAGCGCCAGGACCTGGTGTCCGGACTCCGCCAGTCGGCTGGCCACGTGACCGCCGAGATACCCCGTGGCCCCCGTCACGAGAATCTTCATGCGCTCCCGGTCCGCCGCCCGTCCGCGCCGAGGTAGTCGCGCAGCGCCTCCTGCCACACCCGGGGACGCTCACCCGTCAACCTCGCGTAGAGGGTCGTGTCGAGGGCGGAGTTCGCCGGACGCGTGGCGATCCGACCCGCCTCCCGGGTCGTGATGGGCACGACCGGCGTCGCGGCCATCCCGTCGGCGGAGAGGATCTCCCGCGCCAGGAGGTAGCGCGAGCAGGCGCCCGCGTTGGCGAAATGCACCAGGCCGCGGGCGTCTTTCCGGATCAGGAGATGCAGCGCGCAAGCCAGATCCACGACGTAGGTTGGCGAACCGACCTGGTCGTCCACGACGCGAAGCGGCCCTCCATTGCGCGACCGGGCACGGATGGCCTCCACGAAATTGCCGCGCCCGGGACCATAGAGCCACGACGACCGCACGATCAGATGCTGCGGCGCCGCCGCCGCGACGCGCCGCTCCCCTTCGAGCTTGGTGCGTCCGTACTCCGACAGCGGCGCGGGCCGGTCCTCCTCGACGTAGGGGGCGCCCTTGCGGCCGTCGAAGACGAAATCCGTGCTGACGTGGACGACCAGACAGCCGACCGCCGCGGCGGCGCGGGCGGCGTTTTCCGCCCCGTCCGCGTTCACCCGCCGCGCCCGATCCCGGTCGATCTCGCAGCCATCAACGTCGGTGTAGGCGGCGCAGTTGACGATGGCGTCGGGCCGCAGTCGCTCCACCTCCGCTTCCAGCCGGAAGCGATCGGTCACGTCGATCTCGGCGCGCGTCGCCGAGATGGTCTCCGGGAACGACTGCTCCAGCGTGTCGGCGACGACCCGGCCCAGCATGCCGCCCGCGCCCAGGACGAGCGGTACCAGCGACGGCGACGCGCTCAAGGCACGATCCCCGGATAGGTGCCGGGCAGCGCCCCGGAGGAGCCGGACTGAAAGTCGATCACGTTGCCCACGCCTTTCAGGTTGATCAGAAAGCGGAACTCGCGCTGGCTGGAATCGACGAAATTGCGGTTCAACAGCTCGACCTGGAAGCCACAGCACTGCGTGTTGTAACCGAGGCGGTACCGCTGGTCGCGCAGGCGCGGTTCTCCCTCCTGGACGTCCCCCATCTCATAATTGATCTGCGCGCCGACCAGAAGCTTGCGCCCCCAGAAGCCGGTCTCCCCCTGCACGCCGATCTGGCTGCGATTGAAGGGCAGTTCGGATCCGAACCCCTGCTCGAAGAGCGCGCGCCCCTCGAGATCCCGCACCATGGACCAGGTGAGGTCGACGAAGCCGTGGCGCAGGCTGCGCAGGTTGGCGCTCAGGCTCGCGTCCCGGATTTCTCGGAACAGAATATCATACGTGCCGCGCACGTCGATGCTCGTCCGGATCGACGGGTTCACGCGCAGGGTCGTGACGACCGGTCCGAAATTGCTTTCCAGCGGCTCCGCCTGGGAGGAGCCTAGCGCTATCGATGTGCTGCGTGGTCCGAGAAATGAGTAGTCCTGGCTGATTTGGAGCGTCGCGATCTCGACCGTGCTCAGTCGCTTCTTCGCCTGTTCGGCTTCCGCCTGTTTCTCGGGCGATCCGGCGGCCGCCTGCTGTTCCTCCTTGGTCGACTGCTGCAAGGCTTGGCGGGCCCTGGCGTAGGGGTCGACGCCCCCGCTGCCCACGAAGCTCGAGCCCTGGGGTCCGAACAGCATGCTCATCTGCTCGGTCCCTCCCACGGGCCTCTTGGCGAACAGCCGGGTCACCACGGAATAGGTCACGCTGTTCGCGCGGCCGGCGACGGCGTCGATCTCGTCGAAGGGGATGATCTGATCGATGTCCTCGACCCGGGACTGATAGTTGTAGCTGATCTGGGGCTCGATGGTGTTCTTGTACTGCTTGGAGAAGGTGGAGTCCGGCCGATCGAACACCCGGCTGAATTTCGGACCGATCAGCCTCAGGACTCCGAGGAACGAGCGCCGGTCGAAATCTTCGTCGACGATGATCGTCCGCTCATGGTCGAAGACTCCGTTCCCTTCGCCGAAATCGCCGGTCCCCGGCTGTCGGTCGCACCCGAGATCGTCCGGGGCGTCGAAGATCCCATTCTGATTCTCGTCGAGCTCGGTGTCGGTGAATCCGTTCCCCTCTCCGAAGTCCCCCGTGTTGGCGACGTTGTCGCAACCCAGATCGCCGCGCTGGCTCTTGGTATAGAAGGTGTTCTGGAATCCGGCTCCGGCGTCCACGTCGAGCCACGGCATGGGCGAGAGCTGCCAGGAAAAGACGGGGAAGAGATCGTACCGGCCGTACTGGGCTCCTTCGGTCCCTTTGTCGAACCAGTCGAGCGACGACTGGAGCGTCAGGAAAAGCGGGGTGTTCCCGAGCCGCTGCCGGCGGCCGCGGATCTCGATCTCCGGCTGGATCCAGCTCGTGCGGGTCTCCTCGGTCGAAACGAACGGCTCGTTCAGCGACGGAGGGAGGACGACGTTGACCAGTTGCTCGCGCCTCTCCCCTCGAAAGTTCAGAGCGTAGAAGCCCGCGCTCTTCGTCAGGAACAAGGTGCTGAGCGCCTGCGGGTTGGTGGACAGCCGGATGTCCCGCTCGAAATCGCGGTAGTAGTCGAAATCACTGATGAAGTTCGCGGTCGCGATCATCTTCCAGCCCGTTCCGAAGATCTGGTTGTGGCCGTAGTTGATCACCCAGCGATCGGTGGGAACCCCCTCGTCCTGCTCCCGCTCCGCGACCTGGTCGCGAATGAAGTAGCCGGTGAAATAGCCGCGCCCGTTTTCGCTCGGCACGTAGCGGTACTCCAGCCCCGTCCCCAAGCCGGCCTCCGACATGTAGTCCAGGTAGAAGGTGGCGTCCATGTTGCGGCGAATCGCCCAGTAGATGGCGTTGCTGATGATGGTGCCGCTGCGCTGCGAGAAGCCGAATTCGGGGAACAGCAGGCCGGAGGCCCTGTCCGCCTTGACCGGCCAGACGAGATACGGGGAATAGAAGACGATAACATGTCCGATCTTGAAGCGCGGATGATGCAGATAGGCATAGTTGTCCTGCTGGATGAGCGCGCTCTCGATCTTGAAGCTCCAGTAAGGCACCGGCTGCGTGCAGGAGGTGAAGGTCGCGTCGTGCAGAACCATTTCGTCCTTGGAGATCTTCTCCACCGTTTCCGCTTCGAAGTAGTACGACGGCTCGGCATAGCCGCGAGCCTTGTAGAAGATCCCGGTCTCCGTCTCGAGGTTGTAGGTCACCTTGTCGGCCGTGAGGCGCGAGGTTCCCTGGTCGAGAATGACGTTGCCCAGGGCGGTCGCATCCTTGGTGGCGGGAACGTAGCGGACGAAGTCCGCCTGCAGGCGGGTGTCGCCGTACTTGATGTCGACGTATTCCTTGAGGATCAGCTCGTCCTTGCCGATGATCGATCCGGGGCCGGCCGCGATCTCCAGGCTCTTCCCGCCCGGCCCCTCACCGACGAATTTGCGCTGTCGCTCCGCTGGCGGCGCGGGTGTGGGCGCGGGAGTAGGCGTCGGGGCCGGCGTCTGCTTCGCCGCCGCGACCCCGCACAGCGCGACCAGAAGGAGCGGCCCGATGACTGCCTTCGGGACGGGGTCCATTCGCGCTCAGGTGACGGCGACGCCGGCGTACCCGACGACGGAGTGAAGATCACCGGTCGTCTCCCCCGAGTGCCCGTAGGCGACGAGTCTCGCCGCCGTGGCTCCGAGCCTCCGGGCGGCCTCCAGACCCGCCACCGCCGGAGCCACGCCGCACATGCTGATGTCCCCTTTCAGGACGACCCGGTGGAGCCCTTCCGGGTCGAGCGCCACCACGCGGTCGATCGCCTTATCGTCCTGCACTTTGGCGAAAGCGGCGGGGACGTAGTGGGACATGTCGCTGCTGAGGATCAGCAGAACGTCCCCGCCATCCTGCCGGATGGCCGAGGCAACCGCCTGCCCCAGGTCGAGAAGGACGCGAAGGCTCAGAGTTCCGACGCAGATAGGGACCAGCGTGACCTCACCCAGGAGATGCTGCAGGAACGGCAGCTGCACCTCCAGAGAGTGCTCGCGCGCGTGCGCGGCGGCGTCGACACGCGCCGCCGGACATCCGGCGAGGACGGCGCGCGCCAGGGTCGCGTCGATCGCCACACGGCCGAGCGGCGTCTCCCAGAACCCTTCGTCATTGACCGCGATCGCCTCTCCCAGCCCCGTGTGGTTGGGACAGAGGATGACCGTGCGCCTGGCCAGGCTCGCCGCGGTGTAGGTCTGCCCCGCCACGCGGCCCGAATACATGTACCCGGCGTGCGGCACCATGAGCGCTATGGCCCGCGGCTCCCTCGGAGAAGACTTCCCCTCCGTGAGAGCGACCATCTCCCTGGTCAACGAGTCCCTGTCGCCTGGGTAGAACTGGCCGGCCACGGCGGCTCTGCGGATCATCGCGATGACTGGGGCCCCCCCCTCTCCTGCGAGGTCCGCTCATGCTAACAGATGGCCTGGGCAAAGTAAAGAAAACGGGACACTTGCATTGTTTTCGACGCACCGCTGTGGTACGATTCGCCTTCTCCGGGGAGGGGTTTTCGGATGGCGCGGCCACGCGCGCAGCAACCACCAGGGACCCGACTGCGCATTGCCCTGGCGCAGATCGAGCCGGTCCTGGGCGACTTCGAGGCGAATGTCTCGCGGCACCTGAACTGGGCGGGCCGGGCGCTCCGGAAGGGGGCCCAGCTGCTCGCCTTCCCGGAGTTGAGCCTGACCGGGTATCTGCTTCAGGACCTGGCGGCCGATGTGGCGGTGCGCCTTGACCGGCCGGCGCCCATCCGGGCCCTCCTTGAGATGAGCCGGCGCATCCCCATGGTTGTCGGCCTGGTCGAAGAGAGCCCGGCGCACCGATTTCACAACAGCGCCGTTTTCCTGAGCGGCGGGCGGGTCGCCCACGTGCATCGTAAAGTCTATCTGCCGACCTACGGCATGTTCGACGAGGCGCGCTTTTTCGCCGCGGGGGATCGGCTGGTGGCCTTCACAACACCTCTCGGACGGATGGGTCTGCTCATCTGCGAGGACCTCTGGCACCCCTGGACCGCCCTGGTGCTGGCGCAGGGCGGCGCCGACTATCTCGTGGTGATCTCCGCCGGACCGACCGAGGGGGTCGACCGGCGCCGCGGATTTGTCGGACAGACAACATGGAAGGACCTGATCAAGGTCACCGCTCAGACGCAGACGGTGTTTGTCGCCTACGTCAACCGTGTCGGATTCGAGGACGGCGTGAACTTCGCCGGAGGCTCGTGCGTCTTCGACCCGTTCGGTGAGGCGCTCGCGGAGGGGCCGATCC
>DATFVU010000357.1:0-8040 GCA_035260145.1 Candidatus Polarisedimenticolia bacterium
CTCCCCGAAGCATCCGGGAAATCCTGGAGTTCCGGCGCGTATAAGGGCTGATCCGATCGCTCCGCCGTTCCGTTCCGGTCGGGTCCCGATCCGGTCTTGTTTCACATGGATGTTCCTGCTATCATCCGCCCGTCGCGACAGAGGATCATCTCCGAAGCCGGCAGGGTTCCGAAGCCGGGTCGATTCCCCCACAAGCCAGGGTTCCTCGGAGACGAGGTCGATCGATTTGATGAAGGTGGTCGTCAACGAGCTGGAAGGGTGCCGGCGCGGCCTCGAGGTCGAGATTCCGGGCGACCAGGTGCTGCAGGAGTTCGAGCGCTCGTTCCGGGAGTACTCCCGCCACGCCAACATCCCCGGCTTCCGGCAGGGGAAGATCCCGATCGACATCGTCCGCCGGCGCTTCGGGAAGGAGGTCCGGGACGAGGTGATCGGCCGCATGGTCCGCGAGTACTCTTTGAAGGCCCTCGAGGAGAAGAAGCTCGATCCGGTCGACAGCCCGGTCCTGGACGAGGTCAAGTACGAGGACGGCCGCCCGCTGACCTTCAAGGCGACGTTCGAGGTGCGGCCGATTCTGACCGTCTCGGACTACCGCAATATCCAGGTGGAGATCACACCGCGCCGCGTCACGGACGAAATGGTCGACGCCTCGGTGCGCGATCTGGCCGATCGCGCGGCGAAGCTCGAGCAGGTGACCGACCGCCCGGTGCAGAAAGGCGACTTCATCGTCGGCACCCTGTCCTGCCGATTCCTGAAGGGGAAGGGGAAGAACCTCACCGACGAGCCGCTCTTCCTGGAGGCGGGCTCCGAGAACAATCATCCTGATTTCAACGCGGCGATCCTCGGCGCGCAGGCGGGTCAGACGCGCTCCTTCGAAACGGCCTATCCGGACGAGGAGCGCGCCGGGTCGCTGCGCGGATGCACCGTCGCCTACACGCTTTTCATCCGGGAGATCAAAAAGAAAGTGGTACCGAATATCGACGACGAGTTGGCCAAGGAATTGGGAAATTTCCAGAGCCTCGCCGAGGTCAAGGAGCGTGTCCGGGGCGAGCTCGAGAAGCGCGCGAAGACCTCGGAGGATGCAAAGGCCCGGGAGAAGGTTCTGTCCTATCTGGTGGAACGACAGCAGGTCGATGTTCCATCCGCGATGGTGGAGGCGGAGGTCGATCGGCGCCTGGAGGCGATCGTGCGCGAATTGGTGGCGCAGGGGAAGGACCCCCAGAAGGAGACGATCGACTGGCAGGAGCAGCGCGCCCGGCTCGTCCCGGGCGCCACCCGCTCGGTGCGGGCCACTCTGATCCTCGAGGCGATAGCCGTCCAGGAGGGGATCGAGGCGTCCGATGAGGACGTCAACAACTGGCTCAGGGACGAGGCGAAGCGACATAACATTACTGTCAGCGCGCTGAAGGACCGTCTCGCGCAAAATGCGCGCCTGACTGGGCTTAGACGGCAGATCGTCAGGGAAAAGTCGCTTGACTTTGTGATGAATGGTGCTAATATTAGGCACGAGGTGAAGTAAATCCCCATGCCACTCGTTCCGATGGTGGTCGAACAGACCAACCGGGGGGAGCGTGCATACGATATCTACTCCCGGCTTCTTAAAGACAACATCGTCTTCATCGGGAGTGCGATAGACGACACGCTCAGCAACCTGGTGATCGCGCAGCTTCTCTACCTCGAAGCGGAAGACCCCGAGAAAGATATTTCGATTTACATCAACAGTCCCGGTGGATCGGTCACCGCGGGCCTCGCGATCTACGACACGATGCAATTCATCCGGCCGGATGTGTCCACGATCTGCATCGGCCAGGCCGCCAGCATGGCCGCCGTTCTCTTGTCCGCGGGCACGGCAAAAAAGCGATTTGCGCTGCCAAATTCTCGAATCATTCTGCACCAGCCGATGGGTGATTTTTCCGGTCAGGCGACCGATGTCGACATCCACGCCAAGGAGATCCTGCGGATCCGCGAGAGGCTGAACGGCATGCTGGCGCACCACACCGGGCAGCAGCTGGAACGAATCCAGCGCGACACGGATCGCGACTTCATCATGACCGCATCTGCTTCCAAGGAGTACGGCGTCATCGATCAGGTAATCTCCAAGCGCGAATAACGCACTCAATCCAGGCGACAAGACGAGGGTCTGACCCGGGAGATCGGCAATGGCCGGCAAGCGTGGTGACGGCGAATCATTAAGGTGCAGTTTCTGCAATAAGGACCAGCGCGACGTCAAGAAATTGATCGCCGGGCCCACGGTCTACATCTGCGACGAGTGCGTCGACATCTGCCTGGACATCATCGCGGAGGAGCGCGAGCCGGATGAGCCCAAGGCGAAGGTGAAGCTCCCCAAGCCGGTCGAGATCCGCGAGTTCCTCGACGAGTACGTCATCGGCCAGGACAAGGCGAAGAAGAAGCTGGCCGTCGCCGTCTACAACCATTACAAGAGGAACGAGCTCTCCAAGCGGCGCTCCGAGGTGGAGGTCCAGAAGAGCAACATCCTGCTCATCGGGCCGACCGGGACCGGGAAGACGCTTCTGGCGCAGACCCTCGCGAAGCTCCTGAGCGTGCCGTTCGCCATCGTCGACGCGACCACCCTGACCGAGGCGGGCTACGTCGGCGAGGACGTCGAGAACATCCTATTGCGCCTCCTGCAGGCGGCCGGAAATGATCTGGAGAAGGCGAAGCGCGGCATCATCTATATCGACGAGGTCGACAAGATCAGCCGCAAGAGCGACTCGCCGTCGATCACGCGCGACGTGTCGGGCGAGGGTGTGCAGCAGGCCCTGCTGAAGATCCTCGAGGGGACGGTCGCCAACGTGCCGCCGCAGGGGGGCCGCAAGCACCCGCACCAGGACTTCATCCCGATGGACACGACCAACATCCTGTTCATCTGCGGCGGGGCCTTCGTGGGGCTCGACGGCATCATCGAACAGCGCATCGGCAAGAAGTCGATGGGATTCAAGGCGGACGTCAAGGTCAAGTCGCAGAAGAACGTCGAAGAAACTCTCGGGCAGGTGCAGCCGGGCGACCTGATCAAGTACGGACTCATTCCCGAGTTCGTCGGCCGCCTCCCGGTGATCGGCGTCCTCGGGGATCTCGACAAGGACGCGCTGGTCAAGATTCTCACCGAGCCGCGCAACGCCCTGATCAAGCAGTATCAGAAGATCTTCGAGTACGAGAACGTCACGCTGACGTTCACCAAGGACGCGCTCGAGGCGATCGCCGAGCAGAGCCTGATGCGCAAGATCGGGGCCCGCGGATTGAGGCTGATTCTCGAGGATCTGATGCTCGACCTCATGTATCAGCTGCCGTCGCGCTCCGACATCACCGAGTGCGTCATCACCAAGGAAGTCGTCGAGAACAAGACCGCGCCCATCATTCTGATGGAGAAGGCAGGGTAGATGTCCAACGCGATCGAGAGCCGGAGCCAGAGACTCGAGTTTCTGCCGCTCGTGCCGCTACGGGACGTCGTGGTCTTTCCCTACACGATGATTCCGTTCGTCGTCGGGCGCAAGTCGTCGCTGGTCGCCGTGGAGAAGGCGCTCCTGGGCGACAAGAAGATCTTTCTGGCCACCCAGCGCGACGCCAAGATCGACGACCCGAAGCCTGACGAGATCAACTTCATCGGGACCATCGCCAACATCGTCCAGAGCCTGAAGCTGCCGAACGGCAACATCAAGCTCCTGGTCGAGGGCGTGTCGCGCGGCAAGGTGCTGGAGATCCGCGAGGAGGAAGGGTTCCTCTCGGCCCAGCTGGAGCCGATCGAGGGCAAGACCGAGCTGACCACCGAGATCGAGACCGAGATGGGGAAGGTGGTCTCGCTGTTCGAGAAGTACGTGAAGCTGTCCCCCAACCTTCCCTACGAGACGATGATCTCCACCATCCGCGTCTCCGAGCCGGGGAGGCTGACCGACACCATCGCGGCTCACGTGCAGGTCGGCATCGAGGAGAAGCAGAACCTCCTCGAGACCTTCAGCCCGGCCGAGCGCCTGAACATCCTGGCAAACCTTCTGGATGGCGAGATCGAAAAGCTGCGCGTCGACCGCCGCATCCATCAGCGCGTCAAGAAGCAGATGGAGAAGGCCCAGAAGGAGTACTACCTCAACGAGAAGATGAAAGCGATCCAGCAGGAGCTGGGCCGCAAGGACGACAAGTTGAACGAGGTCGAGGAGCTGAAGGAGAAGATCGCCTCCGCGAAGATGCCGAAGGAGGCGCACGAGAAGGCGATGCAGGAGCTGAAGCGCCTCGAGGTCATGCCTCCGGTGAGCGCCGAGGCGACCGTGTCGCGCAATTACCTCGACTGGCTCATCTCCGTCCCCTGGCACAAGCGCAGCAAGGAGATCCGCGACCTCGATTTCGCGGAGAAGGTCCTGAACGAGGACCATTACGGCCTGGAGAAGATCAAGGAGCGGATCGTCGAGTTCCTGGCGGTGCGCCGGCTGGTCAAGCAGAAGACCATGAAGGGGACGATCCTCTGCTTCGTCGGCCCTCCGGGGGTCGGCAAGACGTCGCTCGCCCAGTCGATCGCGCGGTCCACGGGGCGAAAGTTCGTCCGCGTATCCCTGGGCGGCGTGCGCGACGAGGCGGAGATCCGCGGGCACCGGAGGACGTACATCGGCGCCTTCCCCGGCCAGATCATCCAGATGATGAAGAAGGCCGGCACGAAGAACCCCGTCTTCCTGCTGGACGAAGTGGACAAAATGAGCATGGACTTCCGGGGCGACCCGTCCTCCGCGCTCCTCGAGGTGCTGGACCCGGAGCAGAACTCCACCTTCCTGGACCATTACCTGGACACGGAGTTCGACCTGTCGCAGGTCATGTTCATCTGCACGGCGAACATCACGCACCCCATTCCGCCGGCCCTGCGCGACCGCATGGAGATCCTGAGGCTGGCCGGCTACACGCTGTTCGAGAAGATCAAGATCGCGCAGCGCTTCCTCGTCCCGAAGCAGCTCAAGAACCACGGGCTGGATCCGAAGAAGTTCGGCATCGAGGAGGAGGCGATCCGGGACATCATCGAGAAGTACACGCGCGAGGCCGGCGTTCGCAATCTCGAGCGCGAGCTCGCCTCGATCTGTCGCAAGCTGGCGCGGCGCGTGGTGAAGGAAGGGAAGGACTACACCTTCACGGTGAAGTCGGACCAGATCAACGACCTGCTCGGGGTGCCGCGCTACCGCCCCGCCACGAGCGACAAGCAGAGCGAGGTCGGCATCGCCACGGGTCTCGCCTGGACCGAGACCGGCGGCGAGATCCTCACGACCGAGGCGTCCCTGATGAAGGGACGCGGCAAGCTGACCCTGACCGGCAAGCTGGGCGACGTGATGCAGGAGTCGGCGCAGGCGGCGTTGTCCTACATCCGCTCGCGCAGCGCGCTCCTGGGGATCGACGAGGACTTCTATCGGAAGTACGACATCCATATCCACGTCCCCGAGGGTGCGATCCCCAAGGACGGACCTTCCGCGGGCATCACGATGGCCACGGCCCTGGCATCGCTCCTGACCAAGACGCCGTCGCGCGGTGACGTCGCCATGACCGGCGAGATCACCCTGCGGGGCAAGGTCCTGCCGATCGGCGGGGTGAAGGAGAAGGTCCTCGCGGCGCACCGCCTGGGCATCCGTACCATCATCCTGCCGCGCGACAACGAGAAGGACCTGGCGGACGTTCCCGAGGACGTTCAGAAGCTCCTGGAGTTCAAGCTGGTAGAGACCATGGACGAGGTCCTCCAGATCGCACTGGACCGCGGGGTGCCGGCCGAGGTCGACAAGGAGTATAATAAGGACCTCGACAAGGGCATCCCCGGCGGCACCATTGCTCACTAGGTAGGATCGTCCCGACACGGCCGTAACCATCTCATCCTGAGAGCGGCGTGTTGATGCTCTGATCGAGACCCCGCGGGAACGTCCCGCGGGATGACCCCAGCATCCTGGCCCTCCCGCGCACAGTCGCGGCCGGGCCCACCGGCGGTCGGCGCCGCAACCGGCACGCCTGCGAGTCGAATCCGAAGACAGCTGACCCAGGACTCCATGAAGATCACCGCCTGCCGCTTCCACGTCAGCGCCACGCGCCCGGAAGAGTTCCCGCGCGACGACCGGCCCCAGATCGCGTTCATGGGCCGGTCGAACGTGGGGAAGTCGAGCCTTTTGAACCGCCTGCTGGGCGTGCGCGGGCTGGCCCGGAGCAGCAAGGAGCCTGGCCGCACGCGCGCCATCAATTTCTTCCTGGTGAACGAGCGGGTCTACTTCGTGGACCTCCCCGGGTACGGGTATGCCCGCGTCCCCGATGCGGTGCGCGAGCAGTGGAGGGGGATGGTCGAGGAGTACGTGGTCGGGCCGGGGCGCCCCGATCTGGCGCTGCAACTCCTGGACGTGCGCCGGGAGGCCTCTGACATGGACGGCGAGCTGCGCGAATGGCTCGCCGATCGCGGCGTGCGCCATGCGATCGTGCTCACCAAGCTGGACAAGCTTTCGGGCAACGAGAGGACCCGCGCCCTGGCGGGCGCCGCCCGCTGGATCGGACTGAAGGACGGCTCGCGGCCGGTCGCCGTATCCGCGACGACCGGCGAGGGCCTGGCCGCTCTGTGGCGGGTCATCGATGACGTTTGCGAAAACACGGCATCCCGTGCGGCTCGGGGCGACGGGCCCCGCGCGCGCGCGGCAACACAAGGAGGGAGTATCACCCCGTGAACGGAGACAAAATGGAACGTGAAGTCAAGCCGGCCCGTGAAGGAAGACCCCCGCGGCAGGGGGGCCGCGAAGGCGGCCGTCCGCCTCGCCGCCCGCCCGCCGAGACCGTGACACCGGCGCAGCCCGCCGTCGCCACCAACGGCGACGCCGGGCCGCCGGTCCCCGCAGCGGCCACCCTGGTCGAGGACGAGGCCGAACGCCTCGACGCGCCGCGCGCCGAGCTTTCGGGTGAGAAGCTCGACATCCGCACCCTGAAGGAGAAGTCGATCGCGGAGCTGACCGGCATCGCCAAGGCGCTCGACGTGCCGAACGCCACGGCCCTGCGCAAGCAGGAGCTCATCTTCGAGATCCTGCGCGCCCAGACCGAGAGGTCGGGGCTGATCTTCGCCGAGGGGGTCCTGGAGACCCTGCCGGACGGCTTCGGGTTCCTGCGGGCGCCCGAGTACAACTACCTTCCCGGGCCGGACGACATCTACGTGTCCCCGTCCCAGATCCGCAAGTTCGACCTGCATACCGGCGACACGATCTCGGGGCAGGTCAGGCCGCCGAAGGAGGGAGAGCGCTACTTCGCCCTGATCAAGGTCGAGGCGGTCAATTTCGAGCACCCCGACCAATCGCGTGAGAAGATTTTCTTCGACAACCTCACGCCGCTCTACCCCAACCAGAGGATCAAGCTCGAGACCACGAAGGAGAGCGTCTCGTCGCGCGTCCTGGACATTCTTTGTCCGATCGGCAAAGGGCAGCGCGGACTGATCGTCGCCGCGCCGCGCACCGGCAAGACCATGCTGCTGCAGGCGATCGCCAACAGCGTCACCCAGAACCACCCGGAGATCGTCCTTATCGTCCTGCTCATCGATGAGCGGCCGGAGGAGGTCACCGATATGCAGCGGTCGGTCAACGGCGAGGTCATCTCCTCGACGTTCGACGAACCGGCCACCCGTCACGTCCAGGTGGCCGAGATGGTCATCGAGAAGGCCAAGCGCCTGGTCGAGCATCGGAAGGACGTCGTCATCTTTCTCGACTCGATCACGCGCCTGGCGCGCGCCTACAACACCATCGTGCCGCCCTCGGGGAAGGTGCTGTCGGGGGGCGTGGACGCGAACGCGCTGCAGCGCCCGAAGCGCTTCTTCGGCGCGGCCCGCAACGTCGAGGAGGGCGGCTCGCTCACGATCATCGCCACGGCCCTGATCGAGACCGGGAGCCGCATGGACGACGTGATCTTCGAAGAGTTCAAGGGGACGGGCAACATGGAGATCCACCTCGACCGCAAGCTGGCCGACCGCCGGATCTACCCGTCCATCGAGATCACGCGCTCCGGAACCCGCAAGGAGGAGCTGCTGCTCGCCAAGCTGGAGCTGGACCG
>DATFVU010000358.1:0-7836 GCA_035260145.1 Candidatus Polarisedimenticolia bacterium
TGGAGGACAGCTTCGCGCGATTCAGCAACGACTGCAAGGGAGCGGTGGCCGGGTTCAGGAGGCTCGAATTCCCGACGGTCAAGTCGATCCTGGACGGCTACCGCCAGGTCGCCTGCCTGAAGCAGTGGGACATCCTGCTCGCCCAGTGGGAGGACATGCGGTCGTTTTATGACAAAAAGATCGCCGGGCGCTTTCCTTTCGCCGGCGGAGTGGACGGAGAGCCGGTCGACGTCGAGACGCTCAAGGCCTTCCTGGGCGGACAGTCCGGCCTGGTTTCTCTTGTCGTGCAATCCGCCCAGGGGGAATCGCTCAGCCCCGAAGCGCAGGCGTGGCTGGATCGATCGGCGGCCCTGTCGCGCGCCCTGTACGAGCCCGGCAAGGACGATCTGCGCAAGGTGCCCGCGGTGCTGACGCTCGGCGCCGAAGGGTACGAGCCCGGGGACCTGGCGAAGAAGATCAAGGTCGACGGGATCCATCTCAACCTGGGCTCGACCGCCGATTTCAACTGGACGGAAGGGCTGCCCAGGACGCAGCACTTCAACATCGACGCCACCGGCGAGAACGCCAACCTCGCCGCGGCACTGTCGCTGCGCAAAGGGTTTTTTGGCCGGATGGTGGGGGCGAACTACGAGGCCGGCAAGGCCAATGTCGGTCCCTCGTCGGCCGGTCTGTGGGCGCCTCTGAAGCTTCTGGCCCAGGGGGTGCCGAAAGGGTGGGACGGTCGAAGCGATCTGATCCTTCGCTTCCGCATTCCGGTTCAGGGGGACAAGGGGGAGCTGGGAAAGCTGAGGGTTCAGTACAACGCCAAGGGGGATGAGCTCGGCGCCCTTCTGAGACTGAGCCAGGGGGGACTCTCGAAACCTCCCGAGCACGTGGGAGGGCCGTGAGCCCGATGGAACGTGGAGAGTACCTCCCGCTGGGCTGCTACGGGAAGCTGCCGTTCTGGCCCGAGTACCTGAAGGAGAACGTGTCGTATCCCTCCTCGCGGGCGCTGGTCTCCTGGATCCACGAGGGACGAGGTGAAGCGAGTCTCGGCGCCGAAGGAGGACAGGCCGCGTCGCCCCCCGAGGAGACCGCGCGTCTTCGGTTTCTTCACGGGGAGGTGGGCTCGCCGGAGATCGTGGCGGGGGTGATCCGTCCCAGCGCCGACCAGGGAGGCCTGAGAAAATTCCCGTTCCTGGTCCTCACTCATCTCCCGCGGCGACTGTACGGCGGGAAGAGCTACAGCCTCCTTCCCCTGGCCCTGGCGCCGGTCTGGGAGGCGCTCGACCACGCCTGGGACACTCTCGCCTCGGTGGCCAGCCGCGACGCCTTCCGAGAGGTTCAGAGCTCCCTTCGCATCCCCTCGCCGGCCCCGCCGCGGGAGACGGAGGGGATCTATCGGAGCCACCAGAAAGAGAAGGCGGGGGGATTCATGGGACGCGCCGATGGCGCCTCGGCGGAGCGACTGGCCGCCAACATGCCCGAGCTCGTCGCTCAGATTCGACGCGGCGCCGGAGCCCTCAGAGTGGTGCTTCCCGTGTCGAGCGATCCGGAGGCGGCGTGCCTCGACACGAGCTTCTGGGCCGATCTCATCAACCGCCAGTTCATGCTGCGCCGCGTCGAGCTTTCCGTCTTCCTGGACGAGAGCCCCCGCCAGGCGGAGAGGAAAGTCCTGCTGGCGCACCCGCCGCTGACGCCGCCGGACTACGCGGTGATCATGGGGGGCGCCGATTCGGCCGCGGGCATTCTGCGCCCGGCCCATCCGGCGGTGGGCCAGGCGGACCCCTCCGGGGCGCCCGGTCCTGAAGTCACCTACGCCGAGCTTCTGGCGCGCCGCTTCCCGGCGACCCGATAAGAGGAGGCCATGGCAGAGCGCACGCATCGGGACGGTCCGGCCCAGAGCGGGCTGCAGGACCTGATCGACAAGCTCAAGGCGGTCCAGCGGGCCTGCGCCCAGAAAAACCCGGAGGAGAGGGTGAAGGCGATCCGGAAGACGCTTTCGGAGGAGCTGGCCCGGGTCCCCACGGGAGCGGCCGCCGAGCGTCTGGACGACCTCAGGGCCTATCTGGACGGGCGCGATCCCGAGGCGGCGCGCAAGCTGGAGGGTCTGGAGGCGGAGGTGAGACGGCTGCGCGGCGAGGTCGACAGCCTGCGCGGCGAGAGGGAGCGACTCCTGCGCGAGCAGTCGAGTCTCGAGCCCTCTCCGGCGACCCTGGCGGGCTCGGACGACGCCCTGGAAAGGATCCGCGCGGCCCTTCTCAAGGTCGCGGAGAACCGCAAGGTGACCACGGAAGAGACCGGTCTCGCCCCCGCGCAGCTGCCGCTCTATGAGACGCTGTCCGAGCTGTTGCGCTTCGCGCTCGCGCTGGAGATCGGCCTGCAGGGTTTCCTGCGCACCAGCGAGGTGGGCGAGGTCGGCATGATGGGCACGCGCCAGTTCGCCGAGCACGAACGGATGATCCGCAGCCGCTTCCGCTCCTCCCTGCAGGATCGCCAGGGCTCGGCTCAACCGCTCAAGGAGGTTCTGGACAGGAATCTGCGCTTCCTCCTCGTCCTCCATCAGGCGTACGGGGCCAGCATCGACTCCGGCACGCGCGCCATCCTCGGCCTTCTCGATTCCCAGAAGATCCTCGAGGAGACCCGCGGACGACTGGGCGTCAACTATCAGGAAGCCTGGAAGAAATTGAGCCGTCTCCTGGCCGAGCTCGGGGCGCTCGAGAGGGGCGAAGTGTGGGAGCGATACTTCGAGGAACCGTTCAGGAAGCGGCTGAAGGAGGCCATGCCCGAGGGGCGATCGGGCGACGGTTCATGAGGACTTTTTCGCCTGCTTCACCAGATCGAGGAATCCGGGCGGGAAGTAGCGCTGAGGGAACGAAAGGTTCGATCGCAGTTTGAACGCCTCCGCCGCCTCCTCCCGGGCCCGCGTCATCTTCGGCTCGCCGTTCTGCCGGTCGCTGAGCGCGACATTGAAGTAGAAGCGCGCGAGGATCAGCCGCAGCGCCGGACTGTCCGGCTGCGAGGCGACCGCCGTCTCCAATCCCTGGACCGCCTGGCCGTTCTCGCCTCCCGCCGAGCTCTCGAACGCGGCGCGCACCGCCGAGAACGCCTGCTCGATCTGGTCCCGTGTCTGCGCGACCCGATCGCCCAGATCGGTGGACAGCTTGTCGACGAGCTCCCGGTCGTCTCCTTCGGCGGCGTATTTGAGACGGGCGCTCTGCTCGCGCATCTCGCGCTCCCTCGTCTGGCTCATGAAGGCGCGACGGGTCTTCACCAGCGAGTCCGCCATGTCGACGAGCAGGGAGGCGAGCTCTCGGTCGGCCTCACGCTTGACGGCGATCAGCCGATCCCCGTCATTGCTGCTGATCGCGTCGCTCAGCGATTGGCTCTGCGCCGTCAGCTTCTCTCGCTCCTCCGGGCTCAGCCCGGCGGCATGCCGGTCATCGAAGGTCTTGACCCTGTCGAGCGCCTTGCGACAGTCGTCCCGGGCCTTCTCGATATCCTGAGGTCGGGCCGGGCCCGGCGCGGGGCCGGGAACGGGCCCTGGCGGCTGGGTCGGCATCGGGACGGGCGTCGCCTTGGGCGCCGGCCCGGGGGCGGACGTCGGCTTGGGCGCCGGACCGGGGCTCGGCCCCGGCGCGGGCCCCGGCGGCGGCGCCGGGGGCGGCCCGGCTCCCCCGGCCCGTTTGCGCTCGGCGATCAGGCGTTGATAGAGGTCATTGTCCAGCTGCTGGATCTGTCCTTCGGCCTCCTCCCGGTTGAAGTAGGTGACCGCCGTGGGATGGCTTCCCTTCGCGAGAAAGGCGCGCCCCAGGTAGTAGTAGGGAAAATATTTCTCCCTGAACATGCCGATCCGCAGCATGCCCGAGCGCCCCTTCGCCACGGTGGCCTCGTTCAGCTCCTTGATCGCATCGTCCCATTTCTCCTGCTGGATGTACTCGAGCCCCTTCTTGTAATGCAGGGAGGCCTCGCGTTCCTGCGCCCGGACGGACGACGGCAGGACCGCCCCCAGGCAGAACGCGGCCAGTGCGATCGCTCTCCTTATCGGCCGTCTCCTCATGGCCGCGTCGAGGCCTCCTTGAACAGCTTCTCGATGTCGGGAGAGAAGAAGCCCTCGGGCAGCTTCAGGCGCGGATTGAGCTGACGCACGCGGCGGAACTCGGTGCGCGCCAGGTTGATCCAGAAGCCCGCGTCCTCTCCCTTGATCTGGGATGCGTTGCGGGAATAGGCCAGGCCGAGGAAGAGGTGCATCTGCGCGTCGTCCTCACGGCCGGGGAGAAGATCCTGGAACACCTCCACGGCACGCCCCGTTCCCCCCGGGAGGAGCAGCAGCGAGAGCCCCTCGGCCAGCGAGCTGCCGTCTCTCTGGTCCCCCGATTTACCGGGCGATCCCTGAATGGCGCGACGGATCCTCTGCGCCTTCAGGCGCATCGGGCTGTCCGGCGGAATCGACTCCTCGGCTTCGGAATGCTTCAGAGCCTGCAGCGCCTGCGCGTCACGCCCGAGATAGAAGTAGCACACCCCCAGGTTGTGGTAAGGGACGTAGTCCACCTGCCACATGCCATAGGTGCGGTTGGACGACTGCGACGGCTTGCGTTCCTTGAGCGCCTGCTCGAACTGTGTGGCCGCCTCCGACCACTGCTCGCTCACCATCGCCTGGATGCCCCTCTGGTAGAAGACGTACCAGGGCTCCGGCGTCGGTCCCGTTGACGCGGCCGGGGAAGAAGCGGTGCCCGCGAGGCTTGCGGCCAGGAGCAGCAGAGGGGTCAGGAGGGTCCGGTGGTCGCGGCGTAGGGCTCGGAGGCTCATCCTAGAACTCCTTCAGCAGTTTTTCGACGTCGAACTGGGGCAGCCGCACGCCGAGATTCCGCACCTCGCTGTCGCGGACCTCGGTCTCAACGGAGACCTCGCCGAAGTCGGGATTCGAGACGGTGACCCGGTATCTCCCGGGAGGCAGAGAGAGGCGGTAAGGCGTCGTCGTTTTCTCCGAAAGCGGAACCGGCGCCGAACGATCGAGATCGACGATCTCGCGCAGATTCCCCCATGGCAGGGCGTCCACGATCAGGATGCCGTCGGCCTGAGGGACGGGAGGCGACGGCCGAATCATCCAAATGACAACGATGACCGCCGCCAGCGCCACGGCACCCGCGGCGCCCCACCACAGGACTCCGCGGCGCCCCGCGTCCGGCCGGGGTTTCCGCTCCGTCCGCTCCCTGACCGCGCGCGGCTGCGGGGCCTCTCGGCGCGCAGGGACGGGCGCGCGCGCCGCGGGAGCAGGCGCCTCCTTCCGCGACGGGGCCTGCGAGGGCGCCTGGACGCGAGGCTCGGGCGGAGCCTCCTTTCGGGCCGGGGCCGGAACCGCGGCCTGAGGCGCCGGCGTCTCCGGTTGAGGAGGCGGGAGGGCCGCTTCGATGCGACCGGCCGACTCGTTCAGATCCTCGAGCAGGGCGGCGACCTCGGCGAGCCGGCGCGGGTCGTCCCAGCGCAGAGCCTCGGCGACCAGTCGCGCCGTCTGATCCCTGAGCTCGGTCAGGCGCAAGGAGGCGGCCAGGGCATCCGGAAGAGCCTTCGGGAGAGCGGCACCGGCCTTGCGCAGGCGGTCCCGCTGCCGCTCCAGGCGCTCGGCCGCCGCTCCCTGCCTCAGACGATCGACGGCGGCGGCCGCCGCGCGCAGGTCGTCCCGGACTCCCGCCGGCTCCTCGGAGGCCGCGGGCGCCTGCAGCGCCGCCAGCGCTCGATAGCCATCATCCTGAAGCCCCTGCGACAGCGAGGCCGCGTCCCCCTCGTGGGCCGCGAGCAGCAGCTCCAGATGCGAGGCCACACCCATCGCTTCCCCGCGCAGCCAGGACAGGGCGTCGCCAAGAGCGTATTCGGCGTGGCGCCGTGTCTCCCCCAACTTGACCGCCATCGCCGCCAGCGCCACCGCGTCGCCGCTGGCGACGGCGCCGGCGATCCGCTCCACCTCGGCGCTCCCCTTCTGCGCGGCCTGGGGATCGATCGGCTGGAGCCGTTGCAGCGTGGAGCGCGCCTCCTCCGCCTCGCGCGTCACCCTGGCCTGGAGCGCCTTCGCCACGCTGCCGCCCGCATCGGACAGCTCGCCGCGCAAGGCCTCGCGATCCTCCGGCCGATGGGTGTCGATCCGTTGGAGAAGCTCGTGCAGGCGCGGCATCAGATCCGCCGGGAGGTTCAGAGCCGGCCGGCGCAGGACGCGGCGCAGAAGAGCCACGTCCTCCGCCGGCAGCGGTGGCCCCGGGGGGACGGCCGGCGCGGCGACGGCGGCCGGCGCCTCGCGCGTGCGATCTTCGATCCGCAGCAGCCAGTGGTGCGCCTCTTCGTTGTCGGGATCGAGACCCAGCACGCTCTCGTACAGCTCGCGGGCCGACCCGAAGGACCCGCTGTCGAACAGGTCGCCCGCCTGGTACAACAGGAGGTCCACCTCGGAGAGCGGCGGGAGCAGCACTTCGCCGGGAGCCGCATGACGGGAGGTCTGCTCCACGATTTTGTCCAGGGCGGAGCGGAACTCGAGCGCGCTCTGGAAGCGCTTCTCCTTGTCGAGCTGGAACACGCGGTCGAAGAAGGCGGTCAGAGTGTCCTTCAGGTAGGGCGGCATGGTGCGCGGCAGGGCCGCGTAGCGGTCGTTCAGGATCGAATGCTCGAATCGCCGCAGCTTGGCGTAGCTCCACGCCTGGCTCGGATCCGGGTCGGGGTAGGGTTTGCCTCCCGTGAGCGTCTCGAACAGGATGACCGCGAGCGACCAGAGATCGGAACGGCTGTCGACCGTTCCGCCCATGTGCTCCGGGCTCATGTAGAGCGGCGTCCCCTTGACGACTCCCACGATCGTCGGATCCCCGATGCTCGCCTTGGCCACGCCGAAATCGATGATCTTGACGCTGCCGTCGCGGAGCAGGAGCAGGTTGCCCGGCTTGAGGTCGCGGTGAACGGTGCGATACCTCTCCTCGACCTGCGCGTGGATGTGGTGCAGGCCGTCGCAGACCATCTGGAAAATCCGGGCGATGCGATCCAATCCGACCTGCTCTTTGCGCTGCAGGACGTTTTCCAGCGTCTCCCCCTCGAGAAACTCCATGGCGATCCAGGGAGGCTCGGGATTCAGGTAGTAGATGTGCGTGAACGCCGGATGGTTGAAGTGCGCCAGGAGCTCCGCCTCCTTGAAGAAGTCGGAGAGCGTCGTCGGGTCGTCGGGCGTCAGTAGATGGCCTTTGAGCGCCTTGATGGCGATGTATTTCTTGAGGAACGGGTCACGGCACCGGTAGACGATCCCGAACGAGCCCTCGCCCACCTTGGCCTCCACTTCCCAGATGCCGAATTTTTCGGGGGCCATCAAACGATGTCCGCTCGCGGGTCATCGATGCGCAGCACCTGCACCGTGACGTTGTCCGGGCCGCCGCGCCGGTTGGCGGCCGCCACCAGGCGCTCGCAGGCTTCCATCGGATCGCGCGTGTCGAGCAGGCCGGCGATCTCCTGATCGGAGATCGTGCCGTGCAATCCGTCGCTGCACAGGAGAAGCCGGTCGTCCGTCTCCAGGGCCAGAGGCGTCAGAATGTCGGGCTGCACGTCCGGCTCGAACCCCAGCGAGCGCGTGATCAGGTTGCGTTCGAAGTGGTCCCTCCGCTCCGACTCCTTCAGGAGTCCCTGGTCGATCCGCTCCTGGACCGCGGAGTGGTCGTGGGTGAGCTGACGCAGCACCCCCTGCCGAAGCAGGTAGGCGCGGGTGTCTCCGACGTGCGCCCCGTGCGCCCATCCGCGATGCAGAACCAGCGCCGTGCAGGTGGAGGCCATGCCCTTCAGGGACCGATCGTCCAGGGCCTTGCGATACATCCGCCGGTTGGCCTCCTGAAA
>DATFVU010000359.1:0-12230 GCA_035260145.1 Candidatus Polarisedimenticolia bacterium
AGCTGGCCACGCTCCCCACGAACGTCAAGGTCCCCAGAAGCTTCCCTCCGAGAATCTCGCCGATCATGGCGAAGTGGCCCGATTCCCAGGTCGCCCAGTCGCCGACGGAGGCGATGCCCGCCACCGTCGGGGCCGCGTAGCTCACGATGATGATCGGCACCACCAGCGCCAGGCCGAGCGGGATGGTGCGCCCCGGGTGCTTGATCTCCTCGGCGGCCGTGCTGATCTCGCTCATGCCCGAGTAGTACCACATCGCCAGGGCCAGCCCCGATCCGAGCGCCGTCCATCCGCCCACCCCGGGAGCCTGGAACGGCACCAGCGGGTTGTATTTCCAGTTCAGGAGACCGGCGATCGTCACCCAGACCAGAGGGGACATCAGGAACAGGCTCAGGACGACCGTGGTCCCCCCGACGACCCGGATGCCGCGATAGTTGAGAAAGGTCAGGATGACGACGAAGCCCATCGCGGCCAGCCGCTGCTGCCACCCGGGCATCTGCGGAAAAAAGTACACCAGCGATTTTCCGAACAGGAGGGGGTAGAGGGCGTTGTCGAGGACCGAGGCGATGATCGTCCAGGTGCCGACCTGAAAGCCCCAGTACTCACCAAAGATCTCCCGGACCCATCGATAGTAGCCCCCCTCCACCGGCCGCAGCGTCGACAGCTCCGAGGTCGCCAGGGCCATCGGCACCCCCCACAGCCATGGGGTGACCAGCAACAGGAGGATGAGCAGCCCCGGGCCGGTCGATCCGACGAAGTCCTCCGTGCCGTACGGGCCGCCGCAGCCGGAGGCGTAGATGAGACCCATCACGGAAAGGAGTCCGGCGCGTGCCTTGAAGCGCGGTGTCCCGGGGGGATCGCTCAACGGCCGCCCTTCTCGCGCCGTTCCTGGCAGGGGACGCACAGCGTGGCGAACGGCAGGGCGCGCAGCCTGGCCAGGGGGATCGGGTCGGAGCAGGAGGAGCAGAAGCCGTACCGTCCGGCGCGCAGTCGCGCGAGGGCCGCGTCGATCTGTCGCAACGTGCGGTCCAGGGCTTCCATGATCTCGAGGTCGGCGCCCCCCTCGCGGCTGGCCTTCCAGCCGTGCACCCCCTCGCTGTCGCCGGCGGCCGTTCCCGAGAGCTGCTGCGCCAGCGCCTGGCGGTAACGCGCCTCGGCCTCCTGGCGGCGCGCGCCGAGGGCTCTCAGGAGCTCCTCGTTCCGTTGACGTGTCTGTTCATCCTCGGACATCGCGTCGGGCCACCCGGAGCGCGGCGAGGCCGGCCATTGCGGCGGCCCCGGGCGCTCGATTAAGATGTGCGATCTTTCGACCCCCACCATCCGTAGAGGAGGCCGACCGCACCATGGCGATCTGGCTCGTGCCGACCCTCGTCAGCCTGTTCCTGTATGGGATAGGCCAGGGACTGGTCAAGAAATATATCTCAGAAGTGCCCCCGGCCCGCTTCTGCCTCTACTTCGTGGCGGCGAAGGTCATCCTGAACTCGACGTATTACGCCCTGTTCCACCGGGCGGATCTCCTGGCCGCGTCCGCCGCCTCCTTCGACCGCGCCTGCCTCCTCGCATACATCATGGACGGCTTCGGGTGGCTCCTGTACTTCCAGGCGATCGTCCACGGACCGATCGCGATCGTCGGGACGCTCAGCGCAGCCTATCCCGCCCTGACCATCCTGTTCGCGCGCTTCTTCCTCAACGAGCAGCTGTCGCCGCTGCAGTACGCGGGAGTCGCGCTGGTGATCGGTGGATGCCTGGGTCTGTCGTACGCCCCCTCCCCGCCGGGAAGCCGCGATCCCGACCCGCGCTGGATACCGCTGTCGTTCATCGCCCTCATCCTGTGGGGCTGCTCGTCCACGCTTCTGAAGGCGGCGTACCGCATGCCGGGCGCCGATGAGGTGAACGCCCTGGTGTTCAGCACCATCGGAGGTCTTCTGACGCTCGGGACCTACGGTCTCCTGCGCGGGCGCCAGGGGGCCGCCGATCCCCGCGAGTGGACCCGCTCCTTCGTGCCGATGGGGATGCTCGCCGGCGGCGACATCGGCTTCATCGTCGCCACCCGCTACGGTCCCGTGTCCCTGACCACGCCTCTGAGCGGCGCCTACCCCGTGATCACCGTCGTCTTCGCGCGCATCGTGCTTGGGGAGAGGATCGGCCTTCTGCAGGGAGTCTGCATCGCCGCCATCCTCGGCGGCATGGCGCTCACGCCCGGCGCGGGGGCCTGACGCCGCGCCGTAAGGCGCCCGTCAGTAACGATACGCGAGCCAGACGTAGGGGAAGGCCTCTCCGCCGCGCGCGCCGAGGCTCCAGCCGTAGTCCACCTTGACGACGAAGGGATGGTGAGGCACGAGGAAACGGATGCCCACGCCGGCGCCGGCGATCGACTCGGTGGTGCCCCTCGTCGTTCCCGAGAGGTAGCCGGCATCCGCGAACAGCGCCCACTTGAACAGGCGTGCGGCGCGGGGCTCGTACGGGGCGCGCGCAGCGTCCAAGGGCTCACCCTCCGGAGGCGCCGTGGCGGCGAGGGGGCGCACGAAGGGAAACCAGATCTCCGTCTGAAGCGCCGCGAGGTTGCGCCCCAGGAAGGAGTCTTCCTTGAAGCCCCGCACGGTCGTCGGACCGCCGAGACTCCACAGCTCGAACGACGGCACCTCCCGATCGATGGTTCCTCCCAGGGCGTGGAAGTTGAATTCCACCCCCGATCGGGAGCGTATGTGCAGCATGGATTCGAGGCCCGGGCGCACGAAGGTCGTCTCGCCCCCCCGCGCCCGGAACACCCAATCGACGCTCGGCGCCAGGTGCCACGACAGGCTCGGCCAGCGGTCCGCGTGCCGCCAGTCGTAGGTCGCCGCGATCCGGATCGAGTCGGTCGCGCCGTCCTCCTCTCCGGGGGGCGCCTGATCCAGCTCGATGCGCTCGCTCTTGAGTCCCAGGTCGATCTTCAGGGCGTGCGGCGGGCTCAGCCCCAGAGGACGGATCCCGACCGTGCCCGAGAGCCCGCTCTGGCGCTGGTCGGTCTCGACGTCCTCGAGCTGACGATTGTTCTGGAAGTCGGAATAGATTCTGAACTCGAGATCGTAGATGCGGGCGGGGGACGCGCGCTTTGCGAGAAGGGGTGCGGAGTACGATACGCTCCCTCCAAAGGCGTCGTTGTAGGTCGGTGCGATGCTCAGACGGTCGAACTCTCCGAAAAGTCCGTCCTTCTCGTACAGCACTCCCGCGGCGCCCTTCGCGCGCGGCGCGTAGGAGGCGGTGCCTCCGATGTAGTTGGTCTTGCGCCGATCCTCCGCGGTCGGGCTCCGCGGCGTGAGGCTCATCACGAGGTAGGCGCCCCGGGGGTACTCGTCGTTTCCGTCCGGCGACCCGGGAATGAAGGCGACGGTGTAGCCCAGCCTGGCGAGGGCCTCCCGGTCGGCGCGATAGCGCTCGAAGTTGTACAGATCCCCCTCGCGCGTCAGGAGCAGGGCGCGCAGGACCGCGCGCGGCGCGTCGTCCGGGACCGGGTAGAATCGCACCTTGTCCTCGAATTCCTGATCGGGCTTGACGCCGATGCGCGCCAGGTCGCCCGGATCGAACGTGATCAGATCGATCGTGTGGCTGCTCTCACGAACCCGCAGACGCACCGTCCCGCCGGAGCCGCCGGAGCAATCGACGGCGATGGTGGGGACGTAACCGAGGAACTTGTAGCGCCGATCCAGCGCCGCCTCGATGGCCGGCTCGTTGCAGTCCGAGTCGAGCAGGGGTCGCACCATCCGGCGCAGATCCTCCTCCGTGAACACCGGCTCGAGGGCGCGTCCCCGCGGCGTGACGAGGGTCGCCTCGATGGTCCAGGCGTTCTGCTCCGCGGACCCGGCGGCGCGTCCGCACGCGGCCGCGAGCAGAATCGCCGTCACTACAGCGGTTCTTTTCACGCAGGCGTGTGTAGCCGCGATACCCGCGGCTGTCAAGGGAGGGGCGCGGTGAGGCGGCCGCGGCCGGCCAACTTTCCAGTTGATCCGCGGGGTGGGCGCGGAGCATACTCCTGCGTTTCCGGCCGGCCCCCGCGAACCGCGCGCCGGCCCCGCGCCGGGTGGTTCCCCGGAAGGTGAGCCGGGGACATGGGAGGAATGATATGCCGCCGGTCCGCTGTCGACGCCTCTTCGCCTCCGCCGTCCTCATCGTGGGAATCGCCGCGGGCTGCACGCGCGCCCTCGCCCGCGACACGGAGAAATCCTGGGAAGTCGAGCCGTACCTGCTGGTGGGACGGTACGCGAACGCCGCGGATATCGACACCGGCACCGGCTACGGCGTGCGCGGCGGATACCACCTCAAGGCGATCCACGAGCTGGAGCTGAGTCTGAATTGGGCCAGCGCCGACGATACCCAGCTGCCGGGCGTCACCATCGACATCACCCAGTACGCCTTCGATTACGCGCGAATTCTCCTGATCAAGGGACACGACAAGATGACCCCGTACGTGACGTTCGGCGTGGGCATCATCAACGTCGACGACGGGACGGACAGCGCCGACTCGACCGCGTACAGGATGGGTGGCGGATTCAAGTACTACTTTCAGCCGCGTCTGGGCCTGCGCTTCGACGCCAAGGTGTATCGCTGGCACGGGAATGGACACGTAACGCCGGACGATCCCTTCTTCTCCCTGGACGTCTCGCTCGGCATGAGCTTCCTGTTCGGCGGTCCGAAGTAGGGAACACCCGGCGGAGGCGCTGACGTGAAGATCGCGAATGCGTCGGTGACCGTCAAGACCGCCGCGCGGGTCGCGGTCGTGAACGTCACCGCGGAATGCCGGGAGGCGCTTTCGTCGGTCGGCATCGCGCGTGGGATCGCCGTCCTCACCGTTCCGCATACGACGTGCGGCCTGTGCGTCAATGAGGACGAGCCGGGCCTCAGGCGCGATCTGGAACGGCTCGCCTCCAGTCTGGTCGATCTCGTGAAGCCGCCGGACGGTTTCCAGCACGACAGGGTGGACGACAACGCCCGCGCGCACCTCACGGCCGTCCTGCTTGGGCACTCGGTGACCGTCCCGATCCTCGAGGGCGCCCTCGTTCTCGGGACCTGGCAGAGCCTGTTCCTCCTGGAGATCGACGGGCCGCGCAAGCGCACGCTCGACATGATGTTTCTGGGTGAGTGACCCCGGATGTCGGAAGTGCTGCGCGGCTATGCCGTCGTCAGCCTCTGCGGCCTCGCGGTGTTCCCTCTGGTCCATTGTTCGCTCCGCGCCCTCCCGGATCGCGGCTACTCCGTGTGCCGATGTTTCGGCTGGGTGGCGGCTGCATGGGTCGCGTGGACCGCGTCCTGGCTTTCCGGCCGCCCGCTGTCCACTCCGGTCGCGCTCGGGGCGCTCGTCCTGGTCGGTGCTTTGTGCTGGGCCCCGACGCTCCTGCGACGGACGTGGCGGGCGCCGGAGCGGGCGAGCCCGGAGGGGCCGCTCTCGTTCCTCCAGGGGAACCTGGGGGTCGTCGCGTGCGTCGAGGCGCTGTTCCTGTCGGGATGTCTGCTCTTTTGCGCTTTGCAGGCGCGCAATCCCGCCGTCGATCCCGACAGCGAGCGTTTCATGGACTACGCCTTTCTCCGCGCCACGCTGCGCAGCCCCGGTCTGCCCGTCCCGGACCCCTGGTTCGCCGGCGAGCCGGCGTCTTATTACCATTTTGGATACGCTCTGGTGGCCTTTCTGGTGCGCGCGGGCGGGGCCGACCCGGCGCGTTTTTTCACGACGGCGGTCGCCCTTCCCTACGCTCTCCTCTGGATCGGGTCGTTCGGCGCCGCCCTGGCGCTCGCCCGGCGGGCCCGCGCCGCCGCCTGGTCCGCGTTCCTGGTGCTCGGAGCGGGAAATTTCGCCTGGCTCGGGCAGGGAGCGCGCGCCTTCCGGCCGGGATCGTTCGACTGGTTTGCGCCCTCGCGCGCCATCGGTGGGACGATCACCGAGTTCCCCTGGTTCAGCCTGCTCTGGGGCGATCTGCACCCCTACGCCATCGCCCTGCCGATCGTAGCCTGCGGCCTGAGCTTCGCGATGGCGGAAGCGCTCGACAGCCGACGGGCCGAAATCCCTCCGATCGGATTTCCCTGGCAATCGGCGGGCCGTGCCGCCGGGTTCGCCCTCGTCTGCGGCGCGGTTCTGGCGGCACACCCGTGGGATTTCCCATTTCTTCTCGCCGCGTCGATCGCACTCATCCTGGCCGGGGGCGCGAGGGGGAGAGCGGCTCGGGCGACGGCCCTCGGGGTCTCGGGTCTTCTGTCGGTCGGTCTCTACCTTCCTTTCGTCCGACACCTTGCGTCCGGTGCGCGCGGGCTGGGCCGCGTCGTCGCTCACAGCGCTCCCGGCGAATGGATCGCGGCCTACGGGCCGTTCGTGCTTCTTTCGATCCTCGCGGCGCCTCTGGTGTGGGCCGGCGTGAGGCAAAAGGAGGACGCGGGTGTCTGGCGTCAGGCGGCGGTGCTGGCGGGCTGCGCGCTGGGGATCGCGCTTTTGGGAGAGGTCGTCTACGTGCGCGACCTGTTCGAATCGACCCCTCTGTCGCGCATGAACACGGTGTTCAAACTGCACCGGCTGGCGTGGATGTTGTTTGCCCTGGCGTCCGCCCCCCTGGCGGAGCGGCTCCTCTCGGCCGGGGAGAATCCGGCGGTTCGGCGCGCGGGTCTGTGGCGCGCGGCCGGCCGGGCCGTCCTGACCGCCGTCGCCCTTCCGGCCCTGGTGTACCCCGTCTTCGGAACGGGCGCCTGGCAGCGTGCGCGGCAAAGCGACATGGGCCGTCAACCCGAGGGGCCGGCCCGCGCGGCGCTGTCGCCGGGGGCCGACGCGGAGGCGCTGTTCAGCGCCCGGTACCCGGGCGATGCCGCGGCGGCCTCTTTCATCGCGCGTGCGGCCGGCGCGGGCGATGCCCTGTTGGAGGAGACGGGTGACCCCTACAGCTGGTCCTCGCGCATCGCCACCTTCTCCGGCGTTCCGACCGTCCTCGGATGGGGAAACCACGAGGCGGTCTGGCGGCAGAGTTGGGACGAGGTCCTGCGTCGCAGCGCCGACGTGGCGTCCATCTATGCCTCTCCGGGGTCGCCCGCGACGTGCGAGCGTCTGCTTTCGTACGGTGTTGGGTGGATCGTGGTCGGCGAACGAGAACGAGATCACTATGGAGATGCGGTTTCGGGGTTCGGCCGTCTGGCCCGTCCGCTTGTGGCGATCGACGGCACCGAGGTGTACGCCGCCGCGGACGTGTGTCCCGGGGGTGCGCCATCCGGTGGCGGGGCGCGGCCCGGAGATGTCGATCCCGTGACCGGCGAGAATCGCGACGGACGGGCGCCGCCATGAATGGGGACACGCAGTTTCGCGATGGACGGACGGTCGGCCTGGCCGAACGCGCCGCGCCCTGGCTCCTTCTGATTCTCGCGGCCGTCCTGCGGCTGCCCCGTCTCGATGCGCGTCCGCTGCACCATGACGAGGGGACGAACGTCATCTTTCTGCTGCGGCTGATGAACGAGGGGACCTACCAGTACGACCCCTCCAACTATCACGGCCCTCTCCTTTACTTTCTCAGCGTCATCCCGTTGCTGCTGTTCGGGACCACGACCGTGACGCTGCGCGCCGTACCGGCGCTTCTCGGGACGCTGATGGCGTCCCTGCCCTGGCTCTTGCGCCGGGAGATCGGGCGCGCGGGAGCCTTCGCGGCCGGCATCCTGCTGGCCGTGTCGCCGTCGCTGGTCTACTACTCGCGCGACAACATCCACGAGATCTATCTAATGACGCTGACCCTGTCTCTGGTGGTCGCCGCGGTCCGCGGAGCGACCTCCGGACGTCTGGCGCCGTTCGCGCTCGCCGGGGCGGCGGCGGGCGGCATCGTGGCGACGAAGGAGACCGCCTGCCTCACGTTCCTGGCGCTGACGGTCGGGCTGGCGCTGTCGAAGGGAGCGGGCCTGCCCCGGCCGCGGCGCGCGGCGATGTTCCTTTTCGCGGGAGCGGCGGTGCTGGTGGCGGTGGCGCTCTACAGCGACCTGTTCGTCGATCTCCGCGGACTGGAGCGTCCCCTGGACGCCATCCGGCTGTGGGGATCGAGAGGTCTGCACGCGGACGGTCATGGCAAGCCCTGGTGGTATTTCCTCGCCATTCTGGGGCGCGACGAGCCCATCATCCTGGCGGCCGGGACGACGGGCGCGCTGCTGGCGCTTCTGAGGCGCGATCGGTTCGGGACCTTTCTTCTCGGCTGGGCAGGCACCATTCTTCTCGCCTATTCCGCCATTCCCTACAAGACTCCCTGGCTCGTCCTCAACTGCGTCCTGCCGCTGGCCCTGCTCGGGGGAGCGGCGCTGCAGGCGGCGTTCGCGGGCGGCGCCCCGACGGAACCGAGGCGGCCTTCCGTCTGGGTCCGCGGCGTGGCCTTGTCGGCGCTCGCGTCGGGGGCGGTCCTGTCCGCCCACCGCGCCTACGACTTGTCGTTCGTGCGCTACGACGATGACGGCGCGAGCGGCCTGATCTACGTTCAGACGAAGCGTGACGTGAACCGCCTGGTGTCGCGCATCGAAGAGTTCACGAGCCGCCGACCCGAGGGGCACGGCGTGCCGATCGAGATCCTGTCGCCGGACTACCTGCCGCTCAACTGGTACCTGCGCGACTTCGGCGACGTCGGATACTTCGGCACCGTGATCGACAGCCCCGGCGCCCCGATCGTCATCGTCCGAAGCGATTCCGCCGATCGCGTCGCCGGTCTCCTCGGCCCCGGATACACGCGAACCTCCTATCCGTTGCGCCCCGGTGTCGAGCTGGTGCTGTTTCTGCGGGAAGGCGGGGCCGCGGAGAAGGGGAAAGGGCCGCCTTCGCCGGGTCGCTTGTAAGCGCCTCGCGCAGCGGCTAGAATTCGAGGCCGGGGGGGTGCCGGCATGGATGCCACGCAGAACTTCGCAAAACTGTTCACGGTGGAGGAGGCGAATGCCCTCATCGCCGGCCTCCGGCCCGTCGTGGAAGAGCTGCTCGGGACCTTCCGGGAGATCCGCGCCGAGATCGAAGAGGCGGCCAGCCGGGCGAACCTGCCGATCGGCAGCCCGGAGCTGGGCAAGCACCTGGAGGAGCGCGCGGTGGCCCCGCGGCTGTTCGAAAAGGTCAAGCGGCTGATCGAGCGCATCCACGCGCAGGGCTGTCTGGTCAATGGCCCCGAGGCCGGCCTGATCGATTTTCCGTGCCTGTTCAACAACGAGATCGTGTTCTTGTGCTGGAAATACGGCGAGCCCGGGATCGGATACTGGCACCGTATTCCGGACGGCTTTGCGGGTCGGCAGCCGCTCCTCGATCTGTCGGGCGCCGAGGAGACCGCGCGGATCCACTGATGTTTGCGACGGGAGTCGTGGCGCTCCAGACCTAGGTCCGGCGGTCGCCGTTGGTCTGGATCCGGCGCCGCCAGCCCTCGCGCACCAGGCGACAGACCTCCTGCGCGTCGTCGGTCAGGGTGAACAGGCGCTGATCGTCCCTGGAGATCATTCCGCGGCCGAGCATCTCGCCGCGCACCCAGCGGATCAATCCCTTCCAGAAGTCGCGGCCGACCATGATGACGGGGAAATTGTCGACCTTGTGCGTCTGAACCAGCGTGAGCGCTTCGAACGCCTCGTCGAGCGTCCCGTAGCCGCCTGGAAAAACGACGTAGGCGCAGGCGTATTTGATGAACATCACCTTGCGGGCGAAGAAGTAGTTGAAATTGACCAGGGTATCGATGTGACGGTTGGGCCGGTGCTCGAACGGAAGCCGGATGTTCAGGCCGATCGAACGGCCGCCGCCGCGGCGGGCGCCGAGGTTGGCGGCCTCCATGATGCCGGGTCCGCCCCCGGTGATGATCGAGAACCCCTCGCGGGCGAGAGCCTGAGAGACCTGCACCGCCTTGCGGTAATAGCGCGATCCCTTGCGCACGCGCGATCCTCCGAAGATCGATACCGCCGGCTCCACCGGGCGGAGGGTCTCGAACCCCTCAACGAACTCGCCCATGATCTTGAACACCGTCCAGGTGTCCTTGGGCGCGACGTCGCGCATCGAGCGCGAGCGCGGAGCGTCGGCCACCTGGTCGACGGATTCGTCCGCCGGGGCGTCGATCTTTTGTGGACGGCTCACGGTCTCCTCGGTGCCATGCCGGCTGAATATAAGTCCAGACGCCGGAGCGGACAACCGCGCCCGCGGGCGGCCGGGCGGGCCGCATGAGCGCGTCGCCGCCCGTGCGCGTCGGTGACGACCTGCGTGTCGAAATCGTGGACCTCGCCTTCGGGGGCCGGGGCGTGGCGCGTTCGTCGGGATTCGTCGTGTTCGTGAAGGGGGCGCTCCCCGGCGAAAGGGCGCGGGTGCGCGTGCGGCGCGTGCACCCGGGCTTCGCAGAGGCGGATTGCCTCGCAATCCTTGAGCCCTCTTCCGACCGCGTGACTCCCCCGTGCCGTCACTTCGGGGAATGCGGAGGATGCGATCTGCAGCATCTCTCGCATCGGGCGCAGGCGGACGCGAAGCGGCTTCAGATCGAAGCCCTCTTGAAGCGCGTGGCAAACCTGGATGCCCCGCCCGTGCGCGCGGCGGCCCCCGTCGGCGATCCGACGCAATACCGATTCAGGATGGACTTCGATTGGGGGACCGGGCCCGATGGGCGTCCCATCCTCGGCCTGCATCGCGCCGGCCGGGCCGGATCGATCCTGCCGATCCAGGTATGCCACTTGATGCCCGACCCGGCGAACCGGATCCGGGATCTGTTCGGGCGCGGCGTTGCCGAGAAGGGTCTGACCGCCTGGGATGCGCGCCGGCGCAAGGGCCTCATGCGCAGGCTGTCGATCCAGATGGCCCGCGTCACGGGCGAGATCCTGATCACGCTCGAGACCGGGCGGGGCGATCCGCCGGCGCTGCGGGAGCTGGCCGGGGCGGGGGCGCGCGCCTTCCCGCGCATCGTCGGCATCGTGCGCCGCGAGTTCGATCGCAACGATCGGCTGGCCGGCGAATCGATCCTGCACGGGCGGGATCATCTGTTCGAAGAGGTGGACGGCGACCGATTCAAGATTCCGGCCGGGGCGTTCTTCCAGCCGAACGCCACGGCCTGGTCCGCCCTGCGCGAGGTCGTGACGGACGAGCTGGAGCCGGGCGCGGAGGACACGATTCTCGAGCTCTATTGCGGCGTGGGCTTCTTCACTCTGCCGCTGGCCCGTCGCTGTCGCCGCATCGTCGCGCTCGACTCGTCGCGCGAGGCGGCGGCCGCGGCGCGCGACAACGCGGCTCGCGCGGGGATCGCGAACGCCCGGTTCGTCTGTGGGGACGCGGCGGACGGCCTGCCGGAGCTCCTCAAAGTTAAACGGCTCGACGCCATCCTGCTGGATCCGCCGCGGACCGGCCTGCCGCGAGCGGTCGCCCGGACGCTGTCGAGGGCGGCCGCGCGCCGGATGGTGTACGTCGCGTGCGATCCCGCGACATTGGCCCGCGACCTGAAGGTCCTGACCGGCGAGGGGCCGTGGCGGCTGCGCTCGGTCTCGCCGCTCGACCTGTTTCCGCTGACGCACCACACGGAATGCGTGGTGAGGCTCGATCGGGAAGGGACGTGAGGGAAGGCGCTCGCGATCCGGCTCAGCGCGCCGCGCGCCGCCCGGCGGCCTGGCTGCGCACCTTCAGGACGCCGGTGGAGACCAGATTGAACAGCAGCGAGTAGCATTCGAACTCGCCCTGTCGGGCCAGACTGCTGATTTCCGCGAGCGTTCGCGATCCATCGACCAGGGCCAGGAGCTTTCTGTCCTCGGGGCCCAGGTCCGGCCGCGAGCCCACCTGGCCCGGCGCGAGGACCGGTTCCAGGATCACGTTGTCGTCCGTGAAGATGGCGCGCATCTTGACCCATTCGTCGAGCCTGTGAATCCCCTCCATGATCACCTTGGTGGTCGACATCGACAGGGTGATCTTCTCCTTGGCGTCGGCCTCTCCTTCCACGAACTCGAAGAAGCCTGACGGCCAGTGGAACAGCGAGTAAACGATCTCCAGGACCTGCTGTTTCACCGCCCACAGCAGCTGATCGGCGGTGATGAATCCCATGCGCACCAGGACCTTGCCGTGGCGGGTCGTCTCGTCGATCTTGGAGGCGGAGACGGCGTTCTGCTCGGGAGTGATGATCCCCTTACGGACGAGGAAATTGCCGAGGCTATCGCGGACCGAGTTGGAGCGCGCGAAGACGATCTCGCCCTGCTCCCAGTGGAGGGAGCGGGTCTGGGCCCCGCGGGTCATCTTCAGGACCCCGGTCTTCTTGGACATCCCCAGGAGG
>DATFVU010000360.1:0-6928 GCA_035260145.1 Candidatus Polarisedimenticolia bacterium
ATGGAGTCGGCCGAGGAAGGGGGCCTGCACCTGAGCCGCGGTATCGTCGGCCTGCTCATCGGCATGTGCGCCGCCTACTACAGCGCGCGCTACTGCTTCGCGCGGCTCGTTCTCGACGATCACGGCTTCCGGCTGGAGGGACCGCTGGGAGGGACGGCGGTGCCGTGGGGCGAGGTCGTCGACTGGCGGCGGCGCCCCCCGACGGGCGGGCCGGCGCCGAACATCCTCGTGCGCTACGGATCGAGCCGGCGCCGCCTGTTCGTGCCGCTCATCTACGAGGAAAGCCACGCGCTCGAGGTCGGCCTGAGGCAGGGCGGGTTTCCAAGGTATTGAGCGGGCGGTTCCGCAGCGCCCAGGGACTCAGGGCAGGCTGTCGAGCGGGGGGAAGCCGAGGACTCCCATGAAGATCTCGTTGAAGTCCTCCCGGCCCGAGAGCTCGATGTACTCGACGCGGGACGGCATCGCCTCGGCCGCCTCGCGCTCGCGATAGGAGAGCAGGGCGATCTTGGCCCCCTCGCCGGCGGCGTTCCCCACGGCGCGGATGCGATCGAGCGGCACGGGCGGCACCAGCCCGATGATGCGCGCGGCGTCGGGGTGGATGTACGAACCGAAGGCGCCCGCCAGCAGCACCTCCTGCACGTCCTCGGGCCGCACTCCCATCGTCTTCATCAGGACCTTGATCCCGGAGGCGATCGATCCCTTGGCGAACTGCAGCTGCCGCACGTCCTTCTGCGTGAACACGACCGGACGGTCCCCGGTCTCCGCGGCGGTCGCCAGGACGAAGGCGCGCACGCCATCCACGCTGACCAGGCGGGACGTGAGGGACTCGGGCACGCGGCCGCGCAAGTCGTCGGCGCTGCGCAGGCGGCCGGACGGGTCCAGGAGGCCGCGCTTGTACAGCTGCGCCACCACGTCGACCAGCCCGGAGCCGCACAGCCCGGCCGGCGGGGCGTCGTCGATGGTCTGCAGGACGACGGCGTCCTCGGTGATCTGGACGCCCTCGATGGCGCCCGTGGTGGCGCGCATGCCGCAGGAGATCTCCGCCCCCTCGAAGGCGGGTCCCGCCGGCGCGGCGGTGGCGACGGTGCGCTGCTCGTGGCCCAGGGCGATCTCACCGTTGGTCCCGACGTCCACGAACAGGCGCAGCTTGTCGCCGCGCGGCACGGCGGTCGCGAGAAGGCCGGCCACGATGTCGCCGCCGACGTAGGCGCCGATCGCCGGGAACAGGTAGACGCGTCCCTCCGGGTGAATCGACAGGCCGAGGTCGCGCGCCTTCAGATCGATTCCGTGCGCGGCCGCCGCGGCGAAGGGCGTCACGGAGATCGGCTCGGGATCGATCCCCATCAGGAGGTGCATCATGGTCAGGTTGCCCGCCACGGCGATCTCGTAGACCCTGGCGGCCGCGACACCCGCCTCGGCGGTCACCTTCTCGATGATCCCGTTGATGGTGAAGGCGGCGAGGCGCTGCAGCTCCTCGAGCCCCTCCCTCTTGCCCATGGTGTAGGAGATGCGCGACAAAACGTCGCCGCCGTGGATCGCCTGGGCGTTCAGGGTCGAGGCCACGGCCCGGACCTCGCCGTTGTTCAGATCCAGGAGGGTGCCCACGATGGTCGTCGTGCCGATGTCGAAGGCGATGCCGAAGCACTCGCGCGTGCTCTCGCCCGGCTCGACCGCGACCAGGGTCTCGCCGCACAGAACGGCGGTCACGTCGAACTCCGCCTCGCGCAGGGCCCTGGGAAGAGTGCGCAGGACCGCCAGGTCGGCGCTCATGGCGAATCCCTCCTCGCGCAGGGCCTCCTTGAGCCGCAGGTAATCGGCGCGCTGATCGTGGAGCGTGGGCTCGGCCAGCCTCAGATGAACCTTGTGGACGTTGGGATCGAGCAGGACCTGCCGGCCGACGCCGAACATCGCCGTCTTGGGGGTGGTCAGGAGGCGTGGCACCTGGACCACCATCTCGTCGCGCACCTCGGCCTGGCACGACAGGCGCCAGCCCGCGGAGATGTCGTCCTGGGAGAGATGCTGCTGGTCCGCCGGCGTGATCGGGGCGGATCCTTCGATCACTTGCACGCGGCACTTGCCGCAGGTCCCGCGCCCCCCGCACGTCGACTCGATCGGCTGGCCGGTCCAGGCCGCGGCATGGAACAGCGTCGTCCCCGAGGGGACGCGCGTCGAGGTCTCCTTCGGCAGGAAGGTGACCTTGAGCTTCTCCGCCCGGGTCGCGGTCGTGGGTTCCATGAAGATCTCCGCCTGTGCCTCGTTCAGGGTCTCGGGGAGGACGGGACGGTGGACGCGCCCTGGGGAGCGGCCTGCCGGCCCCCGGGCGCGGCGGCGGACTTCTTGCGGAAGTGCGCGTTCCACCTCTTGCCGAAGGGGTCACGCCCGAGCATCAGGTCGCCCGCGAGGATCATCTTGAAGATCTCGGGCTCGAGCGCGTTCGTGATGGAGGCGGTCAGGCCCACCTGCATGCCCAGGAGGATGAAACTGGCGGTGAGGGGAGGACGATCGGGCAGACCGAAGCCGACGTTCCCGGCGCCCACGGACATGTTCACGCCGAGATTCTCGCGGATCAGGCGCATGGTCTCGAACGTGATCCGGCCGAACTCGTGGTTCGCACCTATCGGCATGCACAGAGGGTCGATCAGGACGTCCTCTTTGGGTATACCGTGGTCCGCGGCCCGCTCGACGATCTTGCGCGCGATCGCCAGCCTCTCCTGCGGGTCGTTGCTGATCCCGGTGTCGTCGTTGGCGATGCCGATGACCGCCGCGCGGTGCTTCTTCACCAGGGGAAGCAGGCGTTCCAGCATCTCGTCCTCGCCGGTCACCGAGTTCACCAGCGCCTTGCCCCTGTAGACGGGGAGCGCCGCCTCGAGCGCCTCGGGCGTGGAGGAGTCGATCGAGATCGGCGCGTCGGTCACCTCCATCACCGCCTGGATGGCGCCCTTCAGCATGCCGGGCTCGTCCGCCCCCGGGATGCCGGTGTTCACGTCGAGCATCGCGGCGCCGGCCTCGACCTGGGCGACGGCGTCGCTGCGGACGCGCGTAAAGTCGAAGCGCCGCAGCTCCTCGGCCAGTTTCTTGCGGTTGGTCGGGTTGATGCGCTCGCCGATCACGACGAACGGCTCGTCCGGGCCGATGACGACGGTCCGCGTGGCGGAGGAGACGACGGTCTTCATGCCCGCTGCTCCCGAGTCCCGCCGATCAGGGAATCCCGGGTCGCTTCGATCCTATCGTCGGGCGTGCCGTCCTCTTTCGCGCCGGCCGCAAGCGAGCGCGCCGGCCTCAGACGGGCGCGGGCGGAGATCTCGGCCACCGCCTCCTCCCAGTGGATCGGCATCAGATGGAATCCCGCCAGGCCGCGGACCTCGCGGAGCTGCTCGATGATCTCGACGCAGATGCGGATCCCTTCGTCCTCGCGCTTCGCCCGCTCGCCGCCGGCCTGCTCCATGCGTCTCACGACGGCCTCGGGGACCTCCATTCCCGGCACGCGCTCGCGCATGTAGCGGGCGGCGCGCGCCGAGCGCAGCGGCGCCACGCCGGCCAGGATCGGCACCTTCTGGTCCAGACCGAGATCGCGCACGCGCCCCATGAACTCGGAAAAGCGCCGCACGTTGAAGGTGATCTGCGTCTGGATGAACCGCGCCCCGGCCTCCACCTTCTTCTGCAGACGGAGCGGGCGGAAGTCGTACGGCGGCGCGAACGGGTTCTCGGTCGCCCCGGGGAAGAGATCGGGGGCCGGCTCGATCTCACGTCCGCTCAGGTAACGGCCGCGGCGCATCAGGGTCGCGAGATGAACGAGCTGCAGCGAGTCGAGGTCGAAGACCGGCTTGGCGTCGGGGTGGTCCCCGTGCACCATGTGGTCGCCCGTCAGGCAGAGGATGTTGCGCACGCCCATCGCGGCGGCCCCCAGGAGATCGCTCTGCAGCGCCAGCCGGTTCCGATCGCGGCAGGTCACGTGCATGATCGGGTCGACGCCCTCGCGCGCCACGAGCGCCGCCGCCGCCCAGGCCGCCATGTGGGCCACGCCGGCGGTGTTATCCGGGACGTTCACCGCATCCACGTGGTCGCGCACCAGCCGGGCGCGCCGGATCACATCGGCCGGATCGGCGCCGTCGCCGCTCGCGATCTCGCAGGTGACGACCGGCAGGCCCGAACGGAAGGCCTCCTCGAGACTCACGGCGGGACGGACGGCGCGGATCACGACGTCTCCTTGCCGCGCCGGCCGGCCAGCACGTTGACCCAGGCCGAGCTGCCCTTCCGGCTCCAGTCGAGGGCCGGCTGGATCTTGAGGATGGCGCCTCTCCAGGGAAGCCAGCGTGAGCGGCGCTCGGCCTTCACCCAGACGCACATCATCTCCGGGAGCACCTCGCAGCGCCCGTCCATGCGGACGCCGCCGCACGGACCGTTGCGCAGCGTCTTGGGGCAACCCATGGGGCAGGTCATGCCGGTCTCGTGCAGGATGCATTGACCGCACATTTTGCAGCCGAAGACCGCTTTCTTGCTCAGCGCCTCGATCGGCCGGACGAGAATCTCGAGCGCGCGCGTCAGGGCGGTGTGCCTGCGGAAGAAACCGCGCACGGGGGCCGGAACGGGGATCGACACGAATGCTCTCCTCTCGCCGGGACGGCGGCCCCGGCCTGCCCGTAGAGGGATCAGTCCGCGGCGGTCGCCTGCAGAACGCCGTCGGACGGCGCGGCCACTGCTTCCGCCTGAGCCGGGGCGGGCTTCGAGCGCTTCTTCGCCATCAGCTCCTTGGCGACGCGGACCGCCTCGGTGGCGTTCTCGCCATAGCCGTCCGCCCCGATCTCCTTCGACCAGGCGAGACTGGTCGGGGCGCCTCCGACCATGACGATGTACTGGTCGCGGACCCCCTCCTTCTGGAGCAACTTGATCACCTTGCCCTGATTGGGAGCGGTGGTCGTCAAAAGGGCGGACATGGCGACGATGTCCGGCCGGCGCGTCTTGATCTCCTGCACGAAACGGTCGATCTTGACGTTGACCCCGAGGTCCACGACGCTGAAGCCGTTGGCGGAGAGCATCGTGCACACGATGCGCTTGCCGATGTCGTGGATGTCCCCCTGCACGGTGCAGGCCAGGACCGACCCCTGGTTCTCTCTCGCGACCGCGCTCTTGGCGAGCTCCGGCTCGAGGATGGCCAGCGCCGCCTTCATCGCCTCGGCGCTCATGACGAGCTCGGGCAGGAACAGCTCGCCGGCGCCGAAACGGTCGCCGACGACGCGGATCCCCTTCACGAAGCCGTTGTCGATCGACTCGAGGGGCGCGATGCCCAGCTCGAGGGACTGCCGGGCCAGGGCGGCCGCGGTCTCCGCTTCCCCCGTGATCACGCAGTCGGCCATTTTTTGAAACAGATCGTCGTGGCTCACGTCAGTCCTCCTTGCCCCCGCGTCAATCGCAACCGGGTCATCAAACGATGGCGCGCGGCGCCATGAACTTCGGCTGCGCCGCTCTCAGGGCCGCCGGTCCGTGGTATCCGAGGCGGGCCGAAATCTTCGCGCAGGTCTCGAGACCGGTCCGGATGAGGGCCGGCATCTTGTCCGGCGTCAGGCGCGTGTCGGGCCCCGAGATGCTGACGGCGGCGATGGCGTCGCCGTTGCGGCTGCGGATCGGCAGCCCGATCGCCATCAGGTGATCCTCGAGCTCGCCGAACGACACCGCATATCCCTGCTCGCGAATCTTGATCAGGTCGCGCGCCAGGACCTTGGCGTCCGTGATGGTGCGCGGCGTGAATTTCTTGAGCGCCCGCGACAGGACCTGCCGCTGCTTTTCGGGCGGCAGGTGAGCCAGGAGCACCTTGCCTGTGGATGTCGCGTGCGCGGCCCAGGGCATGCCGATGGCGCCGGCGGCGGCGACCACGTGCTTGCCGGCGATCTCCTCGATGGTGACCACGTTGCTGCCGCTGAGCACCTCCAGGTCGACGGTCTCGCCGGTGCGATCGGCGAGCTCACGCAGGAAGGGGAGGGCGACGCGATGCACGTCGGTGTGGCGGAGCACCTGCTCGCCCAGAACGATCAGCTCCGGCCCGAGACGGTACTTGCCGCTCTCGGGGCTCTTGGCGATGAGCCCCTCTCCCTCGAAGGCGGAGAGCAGTCGATAGACGGTGCTCTTGTGGAGCGTGACCTTCCGGCTGACCTCGGTGACTCCCATCTCCGGAGCATCGTCGCTGAACGCCTTGAGCACCGCGATGGCGCGGCGCACCGCCTGGTTTCCCGTCACGATACCTTCCCCCCGCTCGCTCCTCTTCTTCACGCCCTGCGCCGTCGGATCCTGAGCCATGTGACCTTGTCCTTTCCTTGCTCTACTCCTGACCCTGAAAAACGATCTCGTGCCGACCCGGCGACCGCGTTATGTCGTCCTCCCATCGCCGGGGGGACAAGATCGCACCGTGATTGTGCGTCCAGGGGGGCCGGGCGCGCAAGCCCTATTTTGCCGATAATGACGTTACGACAAGGGCTTGCGACGATTTACGAGGCCCAAAAGCCGTAACAGCATCGCCCTTCGACCGGCCCGCTCTGAATGGTGCAGGAGCATAAGAGATGTCTCCGCCCGGTTCCGCAAGGCCCTCATCGAGTTCCGGTCCTGGTTTCTTATGTTGAAACTAAAACGCACAATGCGCACCAAAGATACCATCGGCGGCGATGCCGGTCAACGAAAAAAGGGGATCGGAGCGGGCCTATAATCAGTGTTCCGGACAGAATCGAGAGGGGTGCGATGTCGATCGGTGTCCTGCTCGGCGGCTGCGGCTATTACGACGGCAGCGATGTGCAGGAAACGGTCTTCACCCTTCTGGCGGTCGAGTCGTCGGGAGAACGAGCGATCCTGGTGGCGCCGGACGCCGCCCAGGAGCGCACGGTGGACCATCTGAGCGGTGAGGAGATCGCCGAGACGCGCAATGTTCTCCGCGAATCGGCAC